>NZ_JAOWDG010000082.1:231235-250171 GCF_030334745.1 Citrobacter sp. Cb080
CTGAAAATTGCCGACGTGTTTCCGTAAGGCCGGGAGAACCCGCAGGGATGCGGGTTCAGGGCGCGTTTTGCAGGGACGCTACCTCGCGCCCGGCCCGGTAGACTGGAGGAATAAACGGAGGGAACCGCGGAGCGGCAATTTTCCCGCCGGGAGCCGGGATTGTTAAGGGTACGGCGATAGTACCCTTAACACGTTCACAGGTCGTATTGTCTCAGAGAAGTGATATCACTAAGGTGAACGTAGCAATACGCCGGAGGCAACAGATTCATTACCTCCGTATGTGCCACTTTCCATTATCGCTACGGCCATTCATCCTCGTTAACTGACAAGCATTACGCACTAACGTGCACCTTTTTTATCATGCAATATTGAATAATTTATTGCTGGATAGCGCTGCGCTTACCAGGCACGGCTTTTCACCTCAGGTACAAACCACTTTAATTGCCAACCCACCGCGTGAGGTTTCACGGTATTTGTCGTTCATATCTTTGCCCGTTTCATACATGGTCTCGATCACTTTATCGAGCGAAACGCGTGGTTCTGACGTTCGACGTAGCGCCATGCGCGCGGCGTTGACGGCTTTTACTGCGTTGATCGCATTACGTTCAATGCACGGTATTTGCACCTGTCCGGCTACCGGATCGCAGGTCAGCCCCAGGTTATGCTCCATGGCGATTTCCGCTGCAATGCAGACCTGCGACGGGCTACCGCCCAGCAGTTCTGTCAGCCCGGCAGCCGCCATTGAACAGGCTACGCCAATCTCACCCTGGCAGCCCACCTCAGCACCAGAAATAGAGGCGTTCATCTTATACAGCGCGCCTATCGCCCCCGCGGCCAGCAAATAGCGGGCAATGGAGTTCGCATTCACCGGACGGCGGAACTTGTCGTAATAGGCCAATACGGCGGGAATAATCCCACATGCACCGTTGGTCGGCGCCGTCACAACCCGGCACCCGGCGGCGTTTTCTTCGCTCACGGCCAGCGCGAACATGTTGATCCAGTCAATAACGTTCATCGGGTCGCTGGACAGATTATCGCTGGAAACCAGCAACCGGCGTAACGCCACGGCGCGACGCGGAACGTTAAGCGGCCCCGGCAGGACACCTTCGGTGTTCATGCCGCGCTCAATCCCGGCGTGCATGACGTCCCAAATGGCGGCAAAGCCAGCATCGATTTCCTCTTTGCTGCGCATCGCCAGCTCGTTTTGCATCATCAAGCCGGAAACAGACAGCCCATTGCGCTCGCACAGTTTCAGCAGTTCGCTGGCGGAATGAAAATTGTAGGGCACGTGTGCTTCAACATCATGCACCTGCCCAAATTGCTCCTCTTCAATGATAAAACCACCGCCGACGGAGTAATAGGTTTTGCTTAATAGCCTCTCGGTGCCGTTCCACGCGGTGATACGCATGCCATTTTCATGGCGTGGCAGGGTTTCGGTATGAAAGAGAATATTTTCATCTGGAGAGAAATCGACAACATGCGCGCCCTCAGCAACCGGCAAACGTCCGGTACGGGCCACTTCCTGAGTAAAACCAGCGATTGAGTCTATATTAACGTTTTGCGGACTGTTACCGGCCAGCCCCATCATGATCGCGACATCTGTCGCATGACCTTTCCCGGTCAGGGAAAGCGATCCGTAAAGATCGACCACAATATGCGTGGTTCTGGGGAGTTCGCCGCTGCTGACCAACAGATCGATAAAGCTTTTACCTGCGTTCATTGGCCCCACGGTATGGGAGCTGGAAGGCCCAATGCCAATCTTGAAAATATCGAATGCGCTAATCATATCCACACCCTCGGATTGCCGTTCAGTGAAGACCAGGTTTCACACTCATTAAGGATTGGGGCGATCCTGAGATCGCCCCGCAAGGGATTACAGCGTGTCGCCACGTACGGCGATGGCTTCAATCTCCAGCTTCACATCCTTTGGTAAGCGGGCGACCTGTACGCAACTGCGCGTGGGGTAGGTAGCCTGATGCTCATCAAAGAACTGCTGGTACACCTGGTTAATGGTGGCGAAGTCGTTCAGGTCGGATACGAAAACGGTAGTCTTCACGATATCGCTCACTTTCAAACCTGCGGACTCGACGATCGCTTTCACGTTTTCCAGGCTTTGACGTGCCTGATCGGCCACGTTTTCTACCACTTCACCGGTCTGTGGACACACCGGGATTTGACCTGACGTCAACACCATGCTGCCCAGATCCACGCCCTGTACGTAAGGCCCAATCGCCCCTGGCGCACATTCGGTTGCAATAACTTTTCTCATAATCCCTCCGGCGTCAGAGCGCCTGGGTGAAAGTGCGTGAAATAACATCCTGCTGCTGTTCACGGGTCAACGCGTTGAAGCGCACCGCATAGCCAGACACGCGGATCGTCAGGTTTGGATAGTTTTCCGGGTGCTCAATAGCATCCATCAACATTTCACGGCTCATAACGTTAACGTTCAGATGCTGCCCACCTTCCACATGCGCTTCATGGTGGAAGTAACCGTCCAGCAGACCAACCAGGTTGGTTTTACGCACCCCATCTTCTTTGCCCAGTGCAGCCGGCACAATGGAGAAGGTGTACGAGATGCCGTCTTTGGCATAGGTAAACGGCAGTTTGGCCACCGAGGTTAACGACGCAACCGCGCCTTTACGATCGCGACCGTGCATCGGGTTAGCCCCTGGTGCAAACGGCGTACCTGCGCGACGTCCGTCCGGCGTGTTACCGGTTTTCTGTCCGTACACCACGTTGGAGGTGATGGTCAGGATGGACTGCGTCGGCACCGCATTACGGTAGGTTGGCAACACCTTAATTTTCTTCATGAAACGTTCAACCAGGTCGCAGGCAATGCTGTCTACTCGCTCGTCATTGTTGCCGTATTGCGGATAGTCGCCTTCGATTTCGAAATCGACAGCCAGACCGTTTTCATCACGAATCGGTTTCACGCGGGCGTATTTGATAGCCGACAGAGAATCCGCCGCCACGGACAGACCCGCCATACCACAAGCCATCGTGCGATAGACATCACGATCGTGTAGCGCCATCAGCGAAGCTTCATAGCTGTACTTGTCGTGCATATAGTGGATGATGTTCAGCGCGCTGATGTACTGCACGGCCAGCCAGTCCATAAAGTGGTCCAGGCTCTCCATCACCGTATCGTAATCCAGCACGTCATCCATCAACGGTGCCGTTTTCGGCCCAACCTGAATTTTCAGCTTCTCATCCACGCCGCCGTTGATTGCGTACAGCAACGTTTTGGCGAGGTTGGCACGCGCACCGAAGAACTGCATTTGTTTGCCGATAACCATCGGGCTTACGCAGCAGGCAATGGCATAGTCATCACTGTCAAAGTCGGCACGCATCAAATCGTCGTTTTCATACTGCAAAGACGAGGTGATGATAGACACCTGGGCGGCGTACTTTTTGAAGGCAATCGGCAGCGCTTCAGACCACAGCACCGTCAGGTTCGGCTCAGGCGCCGGTCCCATGGTGTGCAGCGTATGCAGGTAGCGGAACGAGTTTTTCGTTACCAGCGTGCGGCCATCCAGCCCCATGCCGCCGATAACTTCAGTCGCCCAGATAGGGTCGCCTGAGAACAGGGTGTCGAATTCCGGCGTGCGCAGGAAGCGCACCATACGGATCTTCATAATGAAGTGGTCGATCAGCTCCTGCGCCTGCTGCTCGTTTAAAATTCCCGCTTTGAAATCGCGCTCAATGTAGATGTCGAGGAACGATGCGGTACGGCCCAGCGACATTGCGCCGCCGTTCTGAGATTTCACCGCAGCCAGGTAAGCAAAGTAAACCCACTGCACCGCTTCCTGCGCATTACGCGCCGGGCGGGAGATATCGCAGCCGTACTTCGCTGCCATTTCCTGCATCTGTAGCAGGGCGCGACGGTGCTCAGACAGCTCTTCGCGCAGGCGAATCGTGGCTTCAAGATTCTGGCCCCACTCCAGGTTCGACTGGAGATCGGCAAACTGCAGTTCACGCTCGCGTACCAGGTAGCGGATACCGTACAGCGCGACGCGGCGATAGTCGCCGATGATACGACCACGGCCATAGCCGTCCGGCAGACCGGTCAGCACGCCGGATTTACGGCAGCGCAGCATATCCGGAGAGTAGGCGTCGAATACGCCCTGGTTATGGGTTTTACGCAGTTCAGTAAACTGGTATTCAAAATCAGCATCCATCTCACGACCATAAGCATCAAAAGAGCTTTTGATCATGTTGATGCCGCCAAACGGATGCAGAGCGCGCTTGAGCGGCTTATCCGTTTGCAGACCAACGATTTTTTCCAGTTCTTGTTCAATATAACCCGCATCATGTGCGGTTATCGTGGTGGCAATATTGGTATCGAAATCAACCGGCGCGTGCGTCGAGTTTTCAATACGGATGCCCGCCATGACTTTTTCCCACAATGCAGTGGTCGCTGGCGTTGCTTCGGCGAGGAAAGATTCATCCCCTTCATAAGGCGTATAGTTGTGCTGAATAAAATCACGGACATTAATTTCTTCTTTCCAGTCCGTACCTTTAAAGCCATTCCAGGCTTCGGCATACAGCATATCGCTGGTATCGATATTTACCTTCATGAAAAATAATCTCTCTGCTGAAAATTAATTATGCAAATTCTACTGGTATATTAATTTTGCCTAACGCAATGGCATCACGCGCAATCATTTTCTCTTCATTTGTGGGAATAACTGCACAAATAACACGAGCATCTTTATTAGAGATAATTCTTTCGCCATGGGAATTTGGCAGGCTATTCATCTCGCTGTCGATATTCACCCCTAAAACGGCGAGATGCTCGATAACCAGACGACGAATTAATACCGAGTTCTCACCTATTCCACCGGTGAAAATAATCCCATCAAGACGATGCAGCGAAGCGGCATGTCCGGCGATATGGCGCGCGATACGATGCACAAACGTTTTAATCGCCAACTGCGCACGCTCATGTCCCTCGTGCCAGGCTTTTTCTAACGTACGTAAGTCAGAGGACAAACCGGAAATACCCAGTAAACCGGACTCTTTATTCACAACGCGCTCAAGGTCGCTCAGCGTCTGGTTGGTTTCGCTGGCAATCCACGCCATGGCGCCGAAATCGACGTCACCGCTGCGTGTGCCCATCATCAGTCCTTCCAACGGCGTCATGCCCATTGAGGTATCAACGCTCTGCCCGTTACGCACCGCGCAGATTGACGCGCCGTTCCCCAGGTGAGCCACAACCAGACCGGAGTCATCACTCTGCAGCTCAAGAAGCTCATGCGCTCGCTGAGATACATAGCGGTGCGACGTGCCGTGGAAGCCATAACGACGAACGCCTAACTCCTCAAAATATTTCCACGGTAGACCGTAAAGATAGGCCTCAGGGGCCATCGTCTGGTGGAAGCTGGTGTCAAATACCGCAACCTGCTGCACGCCTGGGAAAAGGTGCTGTGCGGATTCAATCCCACTGAGGTTCGCATAATTATGTAACGGTGCTAAAGGCGATACCCGGCGAATATTATCGATAACGTCGTCAGTAATAATTGCTGATTCGGTAAAGATATTTCCACCGTGGGCAATGCGGTGGCCAATTAAGGCCACGCTGTCCATTAAATTACGTTTTTCCAGTTCAACGGCGATTGCTTTTAATGCGTCTTCGTAGCTGTGGTGAGCCAGCTTAGCTGGCTCTCCTCCATTAATTGCTATGAACGCATTTTCAGAGTTAATACCGTCCGCGATTCCCGCCATTAAAACTTCACAGTTCGCTGCATCCAGCACTGAGAATTTAATGGAAGACGAACCACAGTTAATAACCAGTACTACCGGAAACTCATTCATTTCACTACTCCGCTCATCCTGAGCTTAAGGATTAAAACAGTTTGTAGACAATGTTCAGGATAGTCAGCAGACCAATCACGGTAACAAACACGTTATCCAGACGGCCACGGTATTTCGCCAGTGACGGTGCTTTACGGATGGCATACATCGGCAGCAGGCAGAGCAGAGAGGCAATAATCGGCGCGCCCATTGCTTCAATCAGGTCCAGGATGTTCGGGTTGGCGTAAGCCACAACCCAGGTGGAGCCCATGATGAAGATCATGCTGATGGTATTAAGTTTGCCAGCGGAAACCTTAGTTTTATCGCCTTTGTAACCAAACTTCAGCACCAGACCGTTCAGACCTTCCAGCGTGCCCAGGTAGTGGCCGAAGAAAGATTTGAAGATAGCAACCAGTGCGATGATTGAAGCGCCGTACTCCAGAACGGTCGCGAAGGTGGACTTCGAACCGGACAGTGAAGCGAAGTGGTTCGCCAGGTAAGACAGTACTGGAATGTTCTGCGCTTTCGCATCCGCCATGTTTGCCGGAGAGAGCGTGAACAGGCAGCTAAAGGCAAAGAACATCACCACGGCAACCATCAGCATACTGGCGCGGGAGATGATTTTTGAACATTTCTGCTCGGTAAATTCGCGACCGTAATCTTTCTCATACTCTTCACGTTTAGAGACCACGAAGGAAGAAACGATTGGTGAAAAGTTGAAAGAGAACACCATGATGGAAATACCCAGCCACACGGTAACCAGGATGCCGTCATGGCCAGTCAGAGCGATATTGCTGAGATCAACCTGATCGATAACCGCAGAGTTCCAGTAAGGAATCAGAGACAGAGAGATCAGCACCAGGCTGGCAATAAACGGCCATACCAGGTAGCTCATCACTTTAACCATCAGATCCTTACCAAACCAGATAACGAATGCCATCAGCAGCAGCAGGAACAGTGCCACGAAGCCACGGTTTAACGCTGGCATCTGCAACTGGTTTTCCCAAAAGGTCATAAAGGTGTTGGTAATGGTGACGCCATAAATCCACAGCAGCGGACAAATCGCAAAGAAGTAGAGGAACGTGATAACCACGCCGCCCGTTTTACCAAAGTGCTCTTCAACCGTTTCTGTGATATTACCGGAAGGGTTAGAACCGGAAAGACACAGGCGTGCCAGCGCACGGTGGCAATAGAAGGCGATGGGGTATGCTAACACCAGCATTATCAGAATGGGGATCAGTCCGCCAAAACCTGCGCGGATAGGGAAGAACAGCACCCCGGCGCCGATGGCTGTACCAAATAAACCCAGTGTCCAGGTGGTGTCCGATTTGCGCCAGGACGACTGTTTTGTCTGGCTGGATACAATGCTATCAGTAGTACTCATATCCTATCCTCAACGAAGTATATTAAGCGTCAACTAAACCAGTAATTTGAGATACACGAGAAAGGTCGATATTACCGCCAGAAATAATGCTGACTGTTTTTCTGTTCTGGATATAGCTATCTAATTTCCCGCTTAATAATGCTGCGCAAGCCAGCGCGCCGGCACCTTCAGTCACAACTTTATTTCGCTGAATTAATGCCACCATGCTGTTGCGAATTTCATCTTCGCTGACCAGGACAATGTCATCCACCAACTCACGAACAATTTCATACGTTAAAGTACCCGGGCGGGAAACGTCACAACCATCCGCCAGGGTGCCGGTCGTTCGGTGCGTGGTTATTTCTCCAGCGTGGAAAGAAGCCGCCATGCCATGAACATTTTCAGACTGTACGCCAATAATTTTAATAGTCGGGTTAATAGATTTAATTGCCACCGCAATACCAGCAATCAGTCCGCCACCGCCAATTGGCACAATCACGTTATCGACATCGTACAGATCTTCCAGAATTTCCAGACCAATAGTGCCCTGACCAGCAATCACTTTCGGGTCATCATATGGCGGAATAAAGATACGGCCTTCAGTTTCCACAATCTCGCTAACCTTAGCGATGGTGTCGTTGAAGTTGTCGCCGTGCAGCACAACCTCTGCGGAATAATCGCAGGTTGCAGCAACTTTAGACTTCGGCGCGCCTTTCGGCATGACCACTTTGCCGTCGATTCCGAGCATGGCGCAGGAGAGAGAAACCCCTTGCGCATGGTTACCTGCAGAGCAAGCCACCACGCCCTTACATCTTTCAGCTTCGGTTAATGAACTGAGCTTGTTAAACGCACCACGGATTTTAAATGAACCGGTACGCTGCATATTTTCAAACTTGAGGAAAATTTCCCCTTTGCAACGTTCACTAAAATAGTTAGAGCGAGGCATTCCCGTTTTATAAATTTTCCCCGCCAGTCTTTTTTTCGCTTCGAGGATATCTTCAATTGCAACTGGGAGATCGTATGTAATGTGCATTAGAACCTCTTACTAGGGTATTAAAGTAAATAGATAGCCGTGACCATTGTCAGATATAGACAGATGGCGTTGATTTCGTGTTAAAACAAATTCAATCTTTAATCAATTTCAATTAATTGCCTTCGTCTCCGACAATTATATGATGAATACTCTTTGGCTAATTCCACCAAAATAGATGTTGCTTTTTTAATTCGATAATTTTTCGACCATACGGCGGCATAACGCGCGACGGGTAAGGTTTCTTCTACCGGGATAGTAATAAACTGGTTTGAGCCAAATGGTGTGGTCATATCGCAGGGAATTACTGTTAAGAAATCAGCATTGAGAACAAGATTATAAATCGTAACGACGGAGTCTGTTTTAACGATGTTTTCACTGCTGATGCCATTATTTTGTAACGTGGTTAGAAGTTCACTGTAGTACCCCATATTCGTTTGTGGCAACACCCACTGTTCGTTTTTCAACGCGCTCAGCGAGGTGATGCCGGTGCATGTTCGGGACTTGCTGGCAACCAGGATGAAGTCTGACTCAAAGAGCGGTTCAACATGCAGATCGTGCAGTTTCATCTCATCACTCAGCGTACCGATCGCGAAGTCCAGACGCCCGTCACGAATCGCAGGTAAGAACGAGGAGAGCTGAGCTTCATACATGGAAACCTGCGCTTTCGGGAACACTTCTTTGAATTTTTTAATCATGCCGGGCATGATGGTGAAGGCAATCAGTGAAGGAAAGCCAAACGACACATCAACGACCGCATTGCTCGTCATGCTGTTCATCTCATCAACCATGTTCTTCATTTCACGGGTAATAGATTCAGACCATGAGAGCATAACCTGACCTGCCTGAGTTAAAGTCACACCAGTATTTTTGCGTACGACTAACTCAATACCGAAATAAGCTTCTACATCATTAATGATTTTGCTGACAGCCGGTTGAGTTAAACCTAATTCTTTTGCAGCTGAGCCGATAGAACCACTTCTAATGACTTCCTGAAAGACCACTAAGTGCTGTGTTTTAGGGAGTGTAATAGTATTCATATCGACCTGCGCTAATTACTTTGTTGACGGCAGGAAGTGTACCAAATTAAGCGAACGAGGATATGTGCTACCACTCACAAATCCCCTTGACTTACATTTTGTAAGACTATTATTTAAATTGAAATCACTTAATAATCATATAGATATGAAATATCGATCTCACTTTATCCTGACTTTAATCAAAAAAAGATGGGGGGATAACGATTTTTTATGGCTATAACAACACCATTTCTCCTGCTATTTCTTAAAACCACGAAAGGCTATATTTCAATCAATTACAGAGTAATTACCAGGCAAAACAGCGCTTAAATTTAATAAGCAACTTATCAAATATAATTATATTTTATCGTTTATAGTGGTCAAATAACGTTACGCATCACGTTTTTTAGCCTTATTTGTTTGTAAAGAAACATTGCATTTATTAATATTTAAACCAAAACATACAAATAATCATCACATGCAACATTGCATTAACAGTAGTTTTGTACAATTTATCAGCCAGTAATTTTGTGATGGCGATCGATTGCGTTCGATTATTCTCGATAAAAACGTATCGCGCAGCGTTTTGTGCTAGTCATCACAAAAAATGAAATATCCCGCAAGACATTCCCTTAGATAAAAGAAGTTCAGTGCGTAAATAAAGGTCAAATAACGATGAGATGAATGGGAAATAAAGGCCAGATTCGTGGTGAACCAACTACAACACGACAGGAAAAACGTCTGCCGGATGGCAGTGTAAACGTCTTATCCGGTCTATAAAGCAAAAACCCCGCCAAAGCGGGGTTTTATAAAGAGTGAATTTGACCGATAAGCCGCGTTCTTTTGAGTATAGCGTCGTGGACAGTCTGCCTACAAAGCAAAAACCCCGCCGAAGCGGGGTTTTATAAAGAGGTGAAGCTGACCGATAAGTCAGGAAAAATCAACCATACGTCAGGCATCTGTGGCGTTTGTGTTGTCTTGTATCACAGACTGTATCCCACTTTGTATCACAACGATAGTCCTGAAATTTACTCGCTATCAGCCGTGTTGAAGCTTTTGCTGTACGGGCAATGTTTCGACTTCGTGATATAGGTAAACGTGTAAATGCTATTGCTATAAACACAGAGAGTCCGACCATTTTCCATCGTCGATTGATCTGGGTTACTCATCGTTATTCGACCCGCGTTGGCACTAAACGGCAACAATAAACTGCAAAATATCAATACAGAACCTTTCATCCTTAACCCCTCAATGTTCGTTTTTCACCAATCACGACAGCTTAGCAAGCTTCAATCTCCTTAGACGATTATAGTAACTACGTTGATCAATTTTACCGATCGATTTTATAGTATCAATCGATTAAAGTAATTTAATCACATCCTTGTGTTTGCCTATGGTGCACAAACTTTACTCAACTAATGAGGCTATTATGAAAAAGATTGTTGCGGTATTTCTGGGGGTTAGCATGTCCAATTGCGTGCTGGCGGGTGATGGATCGCCTGAACTGAAATCAGAAAGCCAGGCTGTTATTCGTAATGCTGGCTATCAATGTGACAAAGTGAATGGTGTCTTCCCTGCTGCTTTTGGTGGCTCAGTCACTGTGTTCTGCGATGACGTATATCAGTACATAATTAAGGACAAAGGCGGGCGGTATACCGTCGAAGTTAATGATTAAGGACTTGTATCATGGCAATAAGGTCTTGCAGAGAGTGTGGGCAGAAGGTTTCTTCAGAAGCGAAAGTGTGTCCAGGTTGTGGTGTTAAAAAACCATATCAGTCTCCCGTGAGAGGATTCATTTTTTTAGGTTTCATCGCAATCGCGATTTATAAAGGATGTAGTGGCGGTGGTAGTGAGAATACTGGGAACGCCTATTACTCGAATGATGTAGCTAGCAATGATGCCCCAACAAGCCAGCCATTTGTTGCGCGTGAAGCAGTAAAGGTAAAGAAAGCTGCGTCGGTGAACCTTATGCCAGCATCAACTACGCCATTCACTCAATCTCAAGTCTGTAAGGCAGCAATTGCAGGTATGTTCGGTAAGAGTGTGGGTAAAACTCAAGTAGCCAAAACGAAAACGGCTGGAGTGTTTACTGTTTCATACATGCGCCCTTCGGATAACCAGCGTTTTTCATTCAACTGTAAATTATCTGATGACAACGTGATTTGGACAGAGTCAGGTCAAAGTTCTAACCGTTGGCGGGGTACTAGTAATGTTGAATTTAATGTGGTGTTTATGGTTCGATATGACGAACTCACAGTGAAAGAGTTACACGCGGACTCTGACGACGTAACGTACAAATTCAGAATGAAAGATTTCCGATGACGAATCTCAAGGGCTGCATCTAGCGGCCTCTTTTAGTAACGTCATGTTGAAAACAAAACAAGATGCAAGCTCAGCTAAACGGATCCATATTTATTGAGTTAGTTACTCATTCTCTTGACCAAGTATCCTTTTAAATAATGATAACCAACTGATAATATTAATATTTAATCAGAGTAATCTGAAGAGGTTATTCTGCTAACCCAGTCAAACATGATCTGCATATGGTTGCCATTTGGTCTAATCATTCCGACTTGGCAAGCATTAACACCTGTTGTTTCCCCTATCAGAATACGCCCATCTAGCATATGTACTTTTATACCCACCCCTTGTTTAAAGCACTTATTGCAGATAGAGAAAAAGTCTTTCCTTGTTGGGTCACATGGCTGAACATTAAAAACATCAGCAGCAATAAGTCTTGCGGTTAAACTTTCGCCAATCGGCAATTCTTCGAGTGATGCGAGAAACTCAAGTTTTACCTCAATCCTATTGCTTCCCTTAGCTTCATCAGATGCCAAGATCATATTTTCTTTCTGATTAAACTTTGAAATATAACCGATTATTGATTGCCCGTTGCCGCTTACCAACTTTACAGGATAATCATTGAAGCGTAGAAATTGTATCCTGCGAGCAAGCGTAGAATATTCACGGGGCCATTTTTCCGCTTCTCGACCATATGAGATATCATTCATAACAGTTGTACCTTAGAACCAGTTTTAGCACATTAAACAAAAAAGCCCCGCAATCACGGGGCTTAGTACTATAAACTATATTAACGCAGCAGAGACAGTATGTTCTGCGTGGTCTGGTTAGCCTGCGCCAGAACAGAAGTACCCGCCTGTTGCAGGATCTGTGCACGAGACATGTTAGATACTTCGGTCGCGTAGTCGGAATCTTCGATACGGCTACGAGCAGAAGACAGGTTGTTTACAGTGTTGCCCAGGTTGGTGATAGCAGAATCGAAACGGTTCTGTACTGCACCCAGGTCGGAACGCAGTGCGTCAACTTTAGCCAGAGCGTCATCCAACGCTTTCAACGGATCGGAGGTAGATGTTGACTTTGTGGTGGACTCGGTAGTCAGTTTACCACTTTCATTTAGGTAAATTTTTGAGCCAGCGTTGTTTGTGACAGCACCATTGGAGTGAGCATAGTAGTTCACAGTTTCTTTAGCGACGTTGGTCAGTTTACCTTCGATATCGGTAAAAGCATCCTTAGCTGTAGCAGCAGTTCCTGCGCCATCCGAATCATATTTTACAGCGCCCGCAGTAACTGAATATACACCAGCCCCTTCGCCGTCAGTAACCGTGAAATCACCAGTGCTGATATCTTTTGCCATTTCCGTAGCTGAAATTTTTGCTCCGGATACGTCTACTGTTGCGTTAGACGGAGTAGTCATTGCAGTTTTTGCAAGCGTACCCGCTGCTACACCTGCGGTATCACCCGCAGTTTTTGCGGTTCCTGTAGCAAAAGCAGTTGCAGCGGCTTCAGCATCAGCAGTATCAGCACCGCCGTTAATTTGAGCGTCATATGTTGTTTTATAATCTGCATTATATTTAGTAGCATAAGCATTATCATATGCAGTTTTATAAGCAGCTGAATAAGCATTAGCTTTGTGCATTTCTGCACTGCCGCCTACTGAGGTAATCGTAGTATCTCCAACTTTAATCGTTGTGTTTACGGCTGATGCAGTCGGATTACCATAAGCGTCTAAACCGGTAGTATCGGTATTAGCAATCAGATTATCCCAGGTAGCCGCCTTAGTCTGGCCGTTACTTGTCTGGGTCAGGTTACCCTTAGCATCCAGAAAAAGCGCTTTGCCATCTGTGGATGTGATAGTTCCGTCTTTACTTACTTTTACATCTTGGGTAGTTGCGCCAATTTTTACATTCGCGGTGAATGAATCCCCGGCGTTTGGAGCAAATTTATTCAGAGCGTTTGTAGAAGAAACTCCTGTCGCGCTAAAGCTATACGATTTACTTGCTGCATCGTAAGTGTATTTATTATCTGTGGCTGCAACGCCAAGCCCATTACCGGTGCCGTCAAAATGTAAGGTGCTTTTATCTTTAACGCTTGTCATCACATCTGAGGCTGTCGCTTTAGCATTATCGACATCCTTTTTGAAAGTAATGGTACCATCTTTATCAGGTACACCTTTATCAAATCCAGCCAGCGTCAGGCTATCTGCAGTAGCAGCTTTGTTCGCTACTTCACCTTTACCGTTCACGTTGAAGCCAGTCAGGCCAAGAGTCTTAGAGGTGATTTCTTTCAGGTCGATAGTGATGGTTTCGCCATCGTTCGCACCAACCTGGATTTTCATGGAGCTGTCGGACGCCAGCACTTTCACGCCGTTGAACTGAGTCTGACCGGATACGCGGTCGATTTCGCCCAGACGCTGGGTGATTTCATTCTGGATAGAGTCCAGGTCGGACTGGGAGTTGATGCCGTTGGTTGCCTGAACAGCCAACTCACGAACACGCTGCAGGTTGTTATTGATTTCAGACAGCGCGCCTTCAGTTGTCTGAGCAACAGAGATACCATCGTTGGCGTTTCGGGAAGCCTGAGTAAGGCCTTTGATGTTAGATGTGAAACGGTTAGCAATCGCCTGACCTGCAGCATCGTCTTTCGCGCTGTTGATACGCAGTCCGGAAGACAGACGCTCGATAGCCGAACTCAGAGAAGACTGTGATTTGTTCAGGTTATTTTGAGTCAACAGCGACAGGCTGTTAGTATTGATGACTTGTGCCATAAAATTTTCCTTTTGGGTGTATAAGCCAGGCTTACCTGTGTCATTCAAGTTATCGACAACTTTGACCTAAACTTTATATTTTTTTTGTTAATATTAAATTATTGTTTTAACTATATTTAATACACAAAGTTCCGCTGTTCGTCATATACCCAATACGATAGAATTTTCATCAGGTATGTCTTATCTCGTCTCTTCACAAAAAATTGCTAAATGATTGTCTGATCGGTCAAGCATGTTCCGTTAGCTTCCAAAGGCAACTCTCGATCTTTTACAAATATCATACAGGTCAATGACATTGACCTAGCTGGTATCAACAATCTAACGTTTTATGACACCAGTAAACCCTACCCTAAATTGGTGTCATTAAATTAGCATGTTGACATTATGATACCATTAGTTAATTATGATACCGTTTTTGATACCAATCAGGGGAGATATTATGGGCCGTACATTTGCATATTGCCGTGTGTCCACCAGCGAACAGTCAACAGAAAACCAGATTATGGCGATTCGTCAGGCTGGCTATGAGGTGAATGATAACAGGGTGGTATCAGAAACCGTGTCAGGGGGAGTACAGGCAATGCAGCGCAAAGGCTTTGCTGATATGGTGACTCATAAACTGGAGGCTGGGGATCAGCTTGTAGTATTGAAACTGGACCGCTTAGGAAGAGACAACATTGACGTTCAGCAAACTATTTCAATGCTGGTTGAAAAAGGGATTGAGGTTGTTTCACTGGATCTGCCTGTGCGTAACCTTTCCAGCGCGGAAGGGAAGTTGATGCTGCAAATGTTTTCTGCGTTTGCGGAGTTCGAAAAATCCCGCATCATTGAACGCACAAAAGAGGGTTTAGTAAGAGCCAGGAAGGAAGGGAAGAAGTTAGGCCGTCCGGTTGCGTCAGATACCCTTCAGCGTGTACAGGAAGCCAGAGCTAAGGGGCTGAGTCAGTCCAAAGCGGCGTTAGCACTGAATTTAAGTCTCCCGACTATCAAACGAAACTGGAACATCAAAGAGGCGTAAGATTTAACCTGTCTTCACTCAGATTCAGATGCTGCCCTGCCAGCGCGTGAGGCTTAATTATGGCTATTTTCGGGTCAATTAATTCGAAATATTCCGGCGACAGTAAATCCAGCGGAGCCGCACACCAGCTTAAATCCGCCTGGAAAAGATAGTGATGGAGTGCTATATTTAAAAGTTAAGCTGTGGTGTATGAGAGAAGGCATTGTTAAACGCAATGAGCGCTATCGTGAGCGCTTTTTTGGGTGTGGGTAATGCGAAGGTACTGCCATGCTTTTTAAATGGCTCAGAAAGAGTTACACGAAGGATTTAGCGATTATGGTATTCAGGATGCTTTCATTTGTAATCTGGAACCGGAAAACATTTTTGGTTGTCCTTTCTGATCAGATGATTTTCCGCGATTCTTGGCAAGATAAGAAATTCGCTTAACCATCTCCACCAGTGAAGCATGGTCACATTGCCTGATTATATATCTGCCATGTGGAAGATGAACCCTTGAAACTCCGTTTGTCAGGTCAGTCCATATCCGGCTGATACGCCCGATCATTCCATCATCACCAAAGCCTGCCGTTCTGACCTGGAAGTAAGGCAGGGCAATCCAGCAGTGATAGTGTACCTGTTTCACCTTTTCTTTTTCGCGAACCCAGCCGTAGGCAAATTTCCTGATTGGCTGATTACTCCACGCTTTCGCTGTAAACTCGCCACGCAGGCGGGTGAACAGTTCGCTGATTAATTTATTGCTTTCCTCAGCGCTCATTCCTTCCGGCACTGATAGGTCAAAGCGAAAACCATAGACTTCACGGTAGTGTGACTGCATGGCGCGAAGCTGAGTAATAAATTTATCTATGATCTCTTTACGGATGGGGTTGCTGTTTTTGTCATCCGGGTCGTGGTTGAGCTGGTATTCGAGACCACCAAGTGAATAAACGGGGCTATGGATCAGAGAGTAACGCCCACTACTGTCACGGTGATGTGAGATGTACTGAGTTAATGACAATTCACTAAGAACAGAAATAACAACCCCCCACTTACCAGATATATCTCTTTAAGATAATAATAAAAACCAGTACGCGACGAGCATAAGGGATGGCCCCCGAGCAGGCACCGGCGCTGGCTTTTACGGACAGAAATGTTTGTTTATTTTACTCAGAAAACATGCCACAAATAGAGCTTAACCAAGAATCATATTATTTTTTTTATTCCAATTCAATGATTATTTTCTTCGTCGGCATTTTTCAGGTTTGTTTCTGCCATTTTTCCGCTTTTGCTATAGCCTAATTCAATGCTTCACAAGCGATAAGTTCTTGGCTACGGTCCAGCAATCCCATTGAATTAGAATGACTATCACTAAAACCAATCAACACTATCAACAACTGGAAGCAAATCCGAAACTTTCATCTTGCCCGTGTAAACCTTGGTTTGCCCTTGGTTTGAATGTTCGTGGCCTATCGTTTGCTGAACAAGTGTGAGGGTATGCTTTGCCTGAATCTCAGTTACGAAAGTGTGACGTAAGCTGTGCACAATACGTCTATTTTTATAATCATCAAGATAATCAATACCCAATTGCTCACGTATCGCATGGAAAAGCCGCGTTACCTGACTTGTATTAGTGATTTCTGGGAACAAGTTGGTATCTGCCTTTTTGCTATCCAAATAATCCAAAAAACCCATATTGATCAAACGTTGTGAGATAGGAACCTGTCGAATCCCCGCCTCAGTCTTACTATCTCCGATCATTATGTAATACCGTTGGCTATCGTCGTCCAAGCGCACATCTGAAACCCTCAGTTTTGCGATTTCAGAACGACGGGCCCCTGTATACGCTAGCAACAAAAAAACCCATTTATTCCAACCATCTAATGTCGCGAAGTGTTCTACCATTTTTCTCATTTCTGTACGATTGTAATGGCCGTAGCTGTGACTTTTTGCTTCATACTTGACGTTGTTTGTAGGCGGTAATTCAAGAATATCCTCTTCTTTGGTCAGGTAGGTTGAAAATAACCCCTGACAAAGTTTCAGATAATCTTTGACCGTTTTTGATGAAACTAAGTCTTCTTCTGGAACTTCATCTAAATCTAAACATTGCTGGATAGTCATCCTGTTGTATGGCCTCTTGTTTTGGCGAGGCAGACCTTCAACGACTTCAAGCAAGTGTTTAATATCGCGCCGAGTGATTTCAGTAACTAACGTATCAGCACCAAGAACCATCTCTATCACTTCATAATATTTCTCATTACCCTGTCGAATCTTAGGCACCCAATCAGACTTAAATGCGAGAAATCCCTGCCATGCCTTAGATAAAGTAATCCCAGAGGTGATCTTGACCCTCCATCTCCGAACAGCTTTTGTATCTTAAGTTAACGATGTCCGCTGCCGCCGGTATTCCCTCGGGGAGTGATATCCCAGCGCGCTGTGCGGGTGGTTTTCATTGTAATGCGTGAACGCTACTGCAAGGTTTCGCAGTGCTGTTCTCACATCCGGTTTTGGCATGAACGCGATATAGTCTTCTTTCATCGTTTTCACGAACCGTTCGGCCATGCCATTACTCTGCGGGCTGCTCACCGCTGTTGTGCAGGGCTCCAGATTCAGCTCTCTCGCGAACCTCCGCGTTTCATACGCGGTATACGCTGAACCGTTATCCGTCAGCCACTGCACCGCTGTGTCGGGCAACCTGTCGCCGAAGCGCTTTTCCACCGACCTCAGCATCACATCCTGCACGGTCGAACTGTCATAGCCTCCCGTGCTTGCTGCCCAGTCTATGGCCTCACGGTCGCAGCAGTCCAGCGCGAACGTTACCCGCAGTTTTTCGCCGTTGTCGCAGCCGAACTCGAAGCCATCTGAACACCAGCGCATATCGCTTTCTGCCACCGCTATCTTGCCCTTATGTTCACGCTTCGGTCGCTCTGGTTTGTGATGCAACAACAACAGGTTATGCTCACGCATTATCCTGTAAAGCCGTTTGGCATTCACAGGTAGCTGTCCCTCTGTGCGACGTTGCTTGCGCAGGATGCCCCACACGCGTCGATAACCATAACTCGGCATATCGCTGATAATGTTGAGGATAGCCGACAGTATTTCTGCGTCTGCTTCTTCATTACGCCGGTTACAGCGCCTGTCCTGCCAGTCGGCAGAACGGTTAATCCGCAGTGACAGTTGCGCACGCGACACGCCCATGGTCCGGCAGACCATGGCTATTCCCCGTCCTTTGGCAACAAGGGCGCGTGCGCTATCCATTTTCGCGACTGACCGTACTCCACGGCTTCTTTCAGGATCTCAACTTCCATCGTCTTCTTGCCCAGAAGGCGCTGAAGCTCCCGGACCTGCTTCAGAGCAGCAGTAAGCTCAGAAGCAGGAACGACTTCCTCTCCAGCCGCAACGGCGGTGAGGCTGCCTTCCTGATATTGCTTCTTCCACTTAAACAGCAGGCTGGGCTGGATACCATGCAGGCGGGCGACATGGGAGACATTCATACCCGGCTCCATCGTCTGCTGGATAATGGCGATCTTCTCCTGAGGAGTTTTACGTTTACGGACTTCTTGCCCTAACAGGATCCCGGTCATCTCAAAATTGGCGTTAGTGTTAGACATATATTCAAGCCTATCTCTTATCTGGAGATACAGCTACTGTCCGGTGTTTCAGGGGGCTACATCA
>NZ_JAOWDG010000083.1:0-24140 GCF_030334745.1 Citrobacter sp. Cb080
TGATCTTGACCCTCCATCTCCGAACAGCTTTTGTATCTTAAGTTAACGATGTCCGCTGCCGCCGGTATTCCCTCGGGGAGTGATATCCCAGCGCGCTGTGCGGGTGGTTTTCATTGTAATGCGTGAACGCTACTGCAAGGTTTCGCAGTGCTGTTCTCACATCCGGTTTTGGCATGAACGCGATATAGTCTTCTTTCATCGTTTTCACGAACCGTTCGGCCATGCCATTACTCTGCGGGCTGCTCACCGCTGTTGTGCAGGGCTCCAGATTCAGCTCTCTCGCGAACCTCCGCGTTTCATACGCGGTATACGCTGAACCGTTATCCGTCAGCCACTGCACCGCTGTGTCGGGCAACCTGTCGCCGAAGCGCTTTTCCACCGACCTCAGCATCACATCCTGCACGGTCGAACTGTCATAGCCTCCCGTGCTTGCTGCCCAGTCTATGGCCTCACGGTCGCAGCAGTCCAGCGCGAACGTTACCCGCAGTTTTTCGCCGTTGTCGCAGCCGAACTCGAAGCCATCTGAACACCAGCGCATATCGCTTTCTGCCACCGCTATCTTGCCCTTATGTTCACGCTTCGGTCGCTCTGGTTTGTGATGCAACAACAACAGGTTATGCTCACGCATTATCCTGTAAAGCCGTTTGGCATTCACAGGTAGCTGTCCCTCTGTGCGACGTTGCTTGCGCAGGATGCCCCACACGCGTCGATAACCATAACTCGGCATATCGCTGATAATGTTGAGGATAGCCGACAGTATTTCTGCGTCTGCTTCTTCATTACGCCGGTTACAGCGCCTGTCCTGCCAGTCGGCAGAACGGTTAATCCGCAGTGACAGTTGCGCACGCGACACGCCCATGGTCCGGCAGACCATGGCTATTCCCCGTCCTTTGGCAACAAGGGCGCGTGCGCTATCCATTTTCGCGACTGACCGTACTCCACGGCTTCTTTCAGGATCTCAACTTCCATCGTCTTCTTGCCCAGAAGGCGCTGAAGCTCCCGGACCTGCTTCAGAGCAGCAGTAAGCTCAGAAGCAGGAACGACTTCCTCTCCAGCCGCAACGGCGGTGAGGCTGCCTTCCTGATATTGCTTCTTCCACTTAAACAGCAGGCTGGGCTGGATACCATGCAGGCGGGCGACATGGGAGACATTCATACCCGGCTCCATCGTCTGCTGGATAATGGCGATCTTCTCCTGAGGAGTTTTACGTTTACGGACTTCTTGCCCTAACAGGATCCCGGTCATCTCAAAATTGGCGTTAGTGTTAGACATATATTCAAGCCTATCTCTTATCTGGAGATACAGCTACTGTCCGGTGTTTCAGGGGGCTACATCACGTTCAACCCGTAGCCTTCAAGCGTTTTAGCCATTTCAACGTCAGCTTTCAGCGCACGGGCAACGTCTTCATCACCACCGCTGGATTGACGACCCGGTACACCTTCATGCGCGAGCAGTACTGTCAGGTCAACTTTCCCTTTCAATTCTTCCAGTTGTTTCTTCACATACGGTACGGGATCCTGGCAGTCAACACCTTCACGGACGCCTGCGGCAATTGCTTCATAAAATGCCGAAACGCCGTGCATCCCAATAACACCAATTTTCAAACCATTTTTTTCGACGATGGTATAAGGTGTTTTAATTAATGGTTTATCACTATTGCTGTAAAACACGTTGTTGAGCAGTACCGGAAATTTAAGTTTACTCAGTTGTGTGACTAGATTTTCATGTCCATGGTCAAACTCATGATTTCCTACCGAAACGGCATCATAGGGCATGGTATTCAAAATATCGATAATGGCTTCACCTTTGGTTAAGGTGCTGATATAAGGGCCAGTAAAATAGTCACCTGCATCAAAGAAAAAAACATCTTTATCTTTTTCTTTGGCATCCTTAACTATTTTAGAGATAGGAGCAAATCCTCCTACCTCACGTGTCTTCGACACAGAAGGAATAATCCCTGGTGTAACGTGAGCATGCAAATCATTTGTGTAGTAAATGGTAATGTCTCTGGCATCTGCAGTAAAGGTTATAGCAGATGATAAACCAATACATAAAGACAAGAGGGACAGCGAGAATTTATTCTTCACATTCATATTCATATTCCATTTATTCGATATATTGACAATTACACCTCACCGCATCTGATATATCGGATGCAGAGTTTCAAACTGGGTTATTACTTTTTTATTTATTTTGATAGTAATCAGAACTCGAAGCCAATCATATAATTCATACGGTCACCATAATCTTTATAACCTAATTTATTATTAAAGTAACGATAGGATACCGATGCAGTCCAGCTAGGTATAAATTTCCATGTGAAAGTCACTGCGCCATTCAGACCAGTATGTCCACCTTGTTGCTCTGCATAGGCATCATTACGATCCATTTCAATTTCATTCCAGTTGGAAACAGCAAATTTTTCGTTAAACATTTCAAAATTATATGCCGCAACCCAACCAAGTACATATCCGTTAAGGCCAGTAGCCTGACCGTATTTTTTTGACGTATAGTCGTTGGATAAATTGTGTATAGCCACATAGGGTTTAATGAACCATGATTTTTCTACCAGACCAAGGTAGCCGACCCCATACATCATATTCAATTCATCACCAAACGTGTTCTCCATCGACATATAGAGTTTGGTCATCAACGTAAAATCAGAACCTTCTATCGGACGATAATGTCCGAGAAACTGAGTAACGTGGTTCCGTCCTTCGACTGGATGGTTGAGAACGTTCATTTCGTAAAATGAAGCAAATTCACCTCTGTCGAAAACGGCGCCAAAATCAGCCACCGCTTTCCACACTTCACCACGATCGACGTTTACGAAACCTTTATTCCAGTCACCATACCCGAGACTAATTTTCCCATATACGCGTTTTAGTTCAGCTGAATGACCATTAAAACAGGCTAAGATAAGGCATGCACCAAGTAGACTATTAATGTATTTTTTGTTCATGCTCAGCTCCGTGAGGTAAAGAAAATAATAAAGTGTAATGCTTTTGAAAAAAAGGAAGTCTATTGGTTGATGTTTTGTTTGTGAGTGATAGGTGTCGCAAAAATACCAGTGTTCGAATATTAATTTGAGAAAGTGTCGGGAGGTGTTGTTTTTTTTATGCTAACTTTATGTTTTTTTGAATATAAGGCGTGTTACCGGAGTAACGCGAATATTTTTTATCGATGCTTTTGATATTCTTTTTGTATGACTTATTCGCTATTAGCAACTTAGTGCCGAGAAAACAACATATGCTGACATTAACGAGATATAGAGAGGGTGAGGGATGTGTTTGGGATCTTCGTCACTTGTTATTGTGCAGTTTTTTAATAGAATTTTCTGGTAAGTTTATATAAATAAAAATGATATTTTAATTATTAATATAGCGCCTGCGAATGTATTTGTTTCTTTATTTTTTTCAATCACTCTTTATTGCATGCTGATGTAATAGTGAGTGCCAGAAATCAACCGAAAATATTAAGCCTTTTGGCAAGTTTATTGCGTAATTGGTGATGTGATAATTCAAAGGAGTTGAAATGAAAAGAACTGTTGTTGCCAGTATGATCGGTCTGGCCTTATGTGCCGGAAGCGTATCGTCAACCGCGCAGGCTGCTACGGATAAACGTCCTAACTTAGTCATCATTCTTGCTGACGATTTAGGCTATGGCGATCTCGCGACTTATGGCCATCAAATCGTCAAAACCCCTAATATCGACAAGCTGGCGCAGGAAGGGGTGAAATTTACCGACTACTATGCACCTGCGCCGCTGTGTTCTCCTTCTCGTGCTGGTTTATTAACGGGGCGTATGCCGTTTCGTACCGGGATACGCTCATGGATCCCTGAAGGGAAAGACGTCGCATTAGGACGCAATGAATTGACGATTGCCAATCTGCTGAAAGAGCAGGGCTACGACACGGCGATAATGGGCAAATTACACCTGAATGCCGGAGGAGATCGCACCGATCAGCCGCAAGCGAACGATATGGGATTCGATTACACCCTGGTGAATGCTGCCGGGTTCGTAACGGACTCAACTTTAGATACCGCAACAGAGCGCCCGCGTCATGGCATGGTACATCCAACCGGTTTTGTGCGTAATGGCAAGCCGATTGGTAGAGCAGAGACCTTCAGTGGAGAATTAGTAAGCTCTGAAGTTGTGAACTGGTTGGACAATAAGAAAGATGATAAGCCGTTTTTCTTATACGTCGCCTTCACAGAAGTTCATAGCCCACTGGCATCGCCGAAAAAGTATCTCGATATGTATTCACAAAACATGAGCGACTACCAGAAACAGCATCCGGATCTGTTCTACGGAGATTGGGCTGATAAACCGTGGCGCGGCACGGGAGAATATTACGCCAATATCAGCTATATGGATGCCCAGGTCGGTAAAGTAATGGACAAGATTAAGGCAATGGGTGAAGAAGATAACACCATTGTCATTTTTACCAGCGATAACGGACCGGTCACACGCGAGGCTCGTAAAGTGTATGAACTGAACCTGGCGGGCGAAACGGATGGGCTTCGCGGTCGTAAAGACAATTTGTGGGAAGGCGGCATCCGTGTTCCGGCAATCATCAAGTATGGTAAACATATTCCGCAGGGGATGGTAACGGATACGCCGGTTTATGGTCTCGACTGGATGCCGACGCTGGCAAATATGATGGATTTTAAACTGCCAACAGATCGTACCTACGATGGGCAGTCTCTGGTGCCATTACTGGAACAGAAAACATTAGCGCGTCAGAAGCCACTCATTTTTGGTATTGATATGCCATTCCAGGATGATCCAACGGATGAGTGGGCTATTCGCGATGGTGACTGGAAAATGATCATCAATCGCGAAAATAAACCTAAATACCTCTACAACCTGAAAAAAGATCGTTTTGAAACCCTTAATCAGATTGGCAAGCAGCCTGATATCGAAAAACAACTGTACGGTAAGTTCCTGAAGTACAAAAAGGATATTGATAACGATTCCTTAATGAAAGCCCGAGGTGAAAAACCGACGCCAGTAACCTGGGGTTAATCGGATAACAACAAAAAAATAGAGTATGCCACTTAGGGCTATGCCCGCCTGGCTCAGTATTTTTATGCTGAGCCGGGTTCTTTTATTTATGGACCTCCGTGATGCAAAGGAAAAGTTGTCAGGTAATGGTTAAGCCGACAGGATCAGTATGCAATCTGGACTGCAAATACTGTTTTTACCTGGAAAAAGAGAAGCTCTATCCAGACAGAAAAGCAAATTTCAAAATGTCAGATGAAATGCTTGAATTATTCATCAAGCAACACATTGCCGCACAGGATGTGGATGACGTCATTTTTGCATGGCAAGGTGGAGAACCGACTCTGATGGGGCGCGCGTTTTACCAGCGGGCGATTGAACTTCAGCAGCGTTACGCTGAGGGGAGAACCATAGTAAATACCTTTCAGACTAATGGCGTTTTGATCGACGAAGAATGGGCTGAGTTTTTCAAGAAGAATGATTTTCTGGTGGGGATTTCTGTTGACGGTGACGCCGCGCTACATGATGAATG
Source organism: Citrobacter sp. Cb080 (assembly GCF_030334745.1). Taxonomy (NCBI): domain Bacteria; kingdom Pseudomonadati; phylum Pseudomonadota; class Gammaproteobacteria; order Enterobacterales; family Enterobacteriaceae; genus Citrobacter; species Citrobacter sp. Cb080. Next base: position 5,537 of record NZ_JAOWDG010000083.1, read on the forward strand.
GCGTGTTACTCGTTCGGGTAAACCGACACATGAGAAAGTGGAGCAGGCCATTAAACGCCTGGTACGTCACGGCGTTGAGTTTAATACGCTGACGGTGGTTAACCACACTAATATGTCTCATCCACTGCAGGTTTACCAATATCTGAAAAGCATTGGTAGCCAGTATATGCAGTTTATTCCATTAGTGGAGAGGCGTAGTGACAACAGCGATGCCGAGTTGGCTGCACCCTGTGATAAACAAACGAAAATGATGCCGTGGTCCGTTGACTCACTTGAATTCGGCCATTTTCTCAATGCTATTTTTGATATCTGGATCCGTGAGGATATTGGTAATATTGGCATACAGATATTTGAGCAGACGCTGGCTGCCTGGTGCGGATTACCTCCGCATGTGTGCGTGTTTTCTCCAACGTGCGGCAGTGCATTCGCAATGGAAATGAATGGTGATGTTTATAACTGCGATCACTTTGTCTATCCGCAGTACAAACTAGGGAATATTCAGCATACAACGGTGCGTGCGATGAACAATAGTGAGCAAAATCGGCAATTCGGCAATGATAAAAGCCGTACCATGGCGCAAGAATGTTACTCCTGTCAGTGGCGGTTTGCTTGCAATGGGGGATGTCCTAAACACCGATTTCTCCCCTCAGTCTCAGGAGTATCGAATCAGAACTTTTTATGTGCTGGTTATCAGTTGTTTTTTTCCCATACTGCACTAGCGATGGGGGCGATGAAAACGCTCTATGAAAATAATATTTCGCCAGCAGAGATAAAAACAATATTTGTGTGATAGTAATATTCGCAGGGAGTGAATATGTTTTCTCGAATCAATGTTGATGCCTGTAAAACACCTACTTGTAAAAATATGGGTATATTAAATAGTCCGGATTATTTAACCCAAGGGAAGGAGATTCTGTGTAGAGAATGTGGATTTTTGTTCCCCATCATTTCTGAGTACTCGCTCAATCTCTTCCGTCAGTCGGCAAACCAGGCCTGGAAGGGATTGATTAAAGCTTGTCCTGGCTGCGGTAGTTCATCACTGAAAAAATATGGATTTTCCGCTCAAAGAGAGGCGCGACTATACTGCCTTGAGTGCCACAAAACGTTCGTTTCCCCAGGAGAACATAAGGCAGATATCCGTCAGGAAAACCTTGCCAGACTTATCCAGGAAGGCGCTTCGTTGTCTGATATTAGAGCGACACTTTCATTAGACAGCACGGGTCTAAACCGTGCGCTACAAAAATTATCCCGCAAGGTAAATGAGGCTGAACGAGAGTTCGTTTTTCCTGCGTTTGATCTGGCGATGAGTACGTGCGCTTTTCGGGTTAAATTTAATGGCGGCGACAACAGTTTGTATGCTCTGGTTACGGCAGAAGAGGGCAGTGGCAGGGTTATCGCTGTGACAACTAATTATTCCACGCAGCCTGTCGAAAACGAATATCAGTACATTTCTGAATACGAGGAACGTCTGCCGCCTGGGACGTTAGCGCATCTTGTCCAACGCAAAGAACTCATGACGATGCGGCGAAATACCCTATTTGATATCGACTATGGTCCCGCCACGCTTTACAAAAACGATCCCGGGATGTTGGTAAAACCGGTTCTTCCCGCGTACCGGCATTTTGAGCTGGTCAAAGAGCTTACGGATGAGCACTCCCTCAATGTTCAGCACGACATCGATCATGAGTGTTTTATATTAGGAGGATGTATGATGGCTAATCTGCAATCTGTGCGGCAAGGTCGTTGTCATATATCATTTGTAAGAGAAATGGGGGTTTCACCTCCGGATAAAGACTTTCCTTATCGAGTGTTCCTTAGTGGCGGAATACGTAATAATGTCTGGCGAGCCTTCTCAACACGCGGTTACTCTAAAGCCGTATGTAACCTCACAGGAAATAAAAAAACGAGTATGCTACGCTACGCTACCTTAACGGGCAGCACTAAATTTATTCAGTTTTTGCATACGCATCCGTTTTTCTTTCAGCTTAGCCGCCTGTCTCCTGCCAATGTTACGGTCGTACTGAATTATTTAAAATTTGAATATAATAAAAATATAATGCGATTACGGAATGTTTTTATTGATATTAATTGATACTTTTTGATTACCTGATTGATACATCCCCAGTGTATTTATTTTGTTGTTCCGCTGTGGAACGATGAAATGAATAAATTGGACACGCATAATGAAAAAGATTATTTCCCCCGATATTAAGTTGCCTACACCTCGTCCCGCTGTTAATCAGGAGATTGACAGCAATAATGAGATGGTTCTCAGTCATACAGCTGTTTATCAAGATTGTCTGGCTCGGATCACTGATGAGAATACGTTGGAAAATGCGGTCATTGTTCTAAACCCTTATGGTACAGCCCCTTTAAGTGCATATGCCGGTGTTTGGAGTGCTGAAGAACGTACTGTAACGCTGAAAATTCAGGATCTGGCGCAAAGCGCGATACAAGTCGTGCAAGATTTTACGTTGAATGTGGGGGCGAATCTGTTGCCTGTACTTGGCCTAGTGGCAGATGTCGATAACCAACTGGCTATTTTGGTTGATGAAGTCGTTATCGCCACTTATACGATAGCAACCCAACCTTTACCTGCAACGGATTCTGCAGATGTGCAGTTAGGGTTTCCTGTTATCAATGTGACTCAACCAGTGACTGACGCCGACCTGATTGCTCCGGGCTGCTATTTCATTACGCATTTCGACCGCTATAACTATGCTCTGGATCAGGATGGTGTGGTGCGTTGGTACGCGACACAGGACTTCCCGTCATTCAATTTGGTGCGCATTGATAACGGTCATTTCTTGGCTACATCAGAAGCTAAAAACACCTACCTTGAGATGTATGAGTTCGACATGATGGGACGGCTGTATACTTTTTATATTCTGGATAACCAATTCCACCACTCAATTTGGCAATGGGACAGTAATACCATCGTCGCGCCTTCCGAATATACCTCGGGCAGACCAGATTCACTGAAGACTAATGAAGATGGCGTCTCAGTTGTGGATTTATCTACCGGGCTGGAAATTGCCTATTACGACATGGCCGCTATTCTTGATACCTCACGTACAGCGAGACCAACGGGGACGGCACCTGGTGAAGATCCGACCGCTCAGGACTGGCTGCATATCAACCAAAGCTATGTTAATGAAACGAATAGTTTGCTGATCGCTTCAGGTCGTCATCAGAGCGCTGTTTTTGGCATCAGCCTCGAGACTGAATCGCTGCAGTTTATTATGTCCACGCATGAAGATTGGAGCGAGGAGTATAAGCCTTACCTTCTGACTCCGGTCGACAGTGATGGTGTCCCTCTTTATGACTTCAGCAATCAGGATGATGTGGATGCGGCAAACCGTGATTTTTGGTCGTGGGGACAACACAATGTGACTGAAGTGGCTAATGACGAACCAGGAATGGTCGAATTTATGGTATTCGACAATGGTAACTATCGCTCTCGTGTTGATAGTAAAAGCCTGCTTCCACCAGATAATTACAGCCGGGTTGTACACTTTATCGTTGATTTGAACGCAATGACGGTAATGCGCCCTTTTGAATACGGTAAGGAGTTGGGAGCTCGCGGTTATAGTAGTTGTGTAAGCGCCAAAGAGGTGTTGCAGAATGGCAACATCGTTGTGCATTTCGGCGATTGCACATTTGACGAAAATGGCCGAGCTATCTCTTGCCAGCCGGGGGATAGCGACATTATTGACCCGCAGGAAGGAAATGAAGCATTGGGGAATTTGCTTCTGCAAGAAATTGAACCGGTAACCAAGTCGGTGCTTTTTGAGGCGACAATGACCTCTGGTTACTATAAAAACGAGGAAGTGAATGGCGTAGGCTATCGCTATGACATCACCAGTTTCCGCGTTTATAAAATGGGACTGTATGCCTGATTAGGTCTCAGTGTTTTGCGCTCTATGCCCGACATCTGTTCGGGCTTTTTTGTTCGTAAAAACCGATCTATTCATCATGAATAATCTAATTTTAACGAGCTTTCTGAAGGTGTAAGATAGTATTTACGAAGTATTCACCCAATAGAGAGAATAAAAGTGAAACATCTGCATCGTTTTTTTAGTAGTGACGCCTCCGGGGGGCATCATTCTGATCATCGCTGCCGTGGTTGCTATGCTGATGGCAAATATCGGGGTTACCAGTGGATGGTACCACGCCTTTCTGGAAACGCCCGTTCAACTGCGGGTTGGCGCGCTTGAGATCAACAAAAATATGCTGCTGTGGATCAATGACGCGTTGATGGCGGTGTTCTTCCTGTTGATCGGTTTGGAAGTGAAGCGCGAGTTAATGCAAGGTTCGCTGGCCAGTCTGCGCCAGGCGGCGTTTCCGATCATTGCCGCTATCGGGGGCATGATTGTCCCGGCGCTGCTGTATCTGGCATTCAACTATGCTGACCCTATCACCCGTGAGGGTTGGGCGATCCCGGCGGCAACGGATATCGCTTTTGCATTAGGCGTGCTGGCGCTGTTGGGCAGCCGTGTCCCACTGGCGTTGAAAATCTTCCTGATGGCGCTGGCGATAATCGATGACCTCGGCGCTATTGTGATCATCGCGTTGTTCTACACCAGCGATCTCTCGCTGCTGTCGCTGGGCGTTGCCGCGTGCGCGATCCTTGTCCTGGCAGCATTGAATCTGTGCGGTGTAAGACGTACCGGTATTTATATTCTGGTTGGTGTAGTGCTGTGGACGGCCGTACTGAAGTCTGGCGTGCATGCAACTCTGGCGGGTGTGATCGTCGGTTTCTTCATTCCGTTGAAGGAAAAACACGGGCGTTCACCGGCGAAGCGTCTGGAGCATGTTCTGCACCCGTGGGTGGCATATCTGATCCTACCGTTGTTTGCCTTCGCTAACGCGGGTGTCTCACTGCAGGGCGTCACCATTGATGGACTGACCTCGGTGTTACCGCTGGGGATCATTGCTGGCCTGTTAATCGGGAAACCACTGGGTATAAGCCTCTTTTGCTGGCTGGCGTTACGCTTCAGGGTGGCGCAATTGCCGGAGGGAACGAATTTCCAGCAAATTATGGCGGTCGGCATTCTGTGCGGCATTGGCTTTACGATGTCGATTTTCATCGCCAGCCTGGCGTTTGGGACCGTCGATCCTGAGCTGATTAACTGGGCGAAACTGGGGATCCTGATCGGTTCTTTGCTGTCGGCGGTAATAGGTTACTGCTGGTTACGTACCCGGTTGAACGCAGCAGCCTGACGGGATAACCCTTTCGTGACAATTTTCAGGGAGAGAGTATGTCTCATATAAACTACAACCACCTGTACTACTTTTGGCATGTCTATAAAGAAGGATCGGTGGTTGGTGCAGCAGAGGCGCTTTATCTGACACCGCAGACCATTACCGGGCAGATTAAAGCGCTTGAGGAACGCTTACAGGGAAAGTTGTTCAAGCGGAAGGGGCGTGGACTGGAGCCCAGCGAATTAGGCGAATTGGTTTTTCGTTATGCGGATAAGATGTTCACGCTAAGCCAGGAAATGCTGGATATCGTGAACTACCGCAAAGAGTCGAATTTACTGTTCGATGTCGGCGTGGCGGATGCGTTGTCCAAACAGCTGGTCAGCAGCGTGCTGAATGCCGCAGTCGTTGAAGATGAACAAATCCATCTGCGTTGTTTTGAATCAACGCACGAGATGCTGCTTGATCAGCTCAGCCAGCATAAACTGGATATGATTATCTCCGACTGCCCGATCGATTCTACGCAGCAGGAAGGGTTGTTCTCAGTGCGGATTGGCGAATGCAGCGTGAGCTTTTGGTGCACCCAGCCATTGCCTGAGAAACCATTTCCGGCCTGCCTCGAAGAGCGTCGATTGCTGATCCCTGGGCGCCGTTCGATGCTCGGGCGTAAGCTGCTGAACTGGATTAACTCCCAAGGGCTGAACGTTGAAATCCTTGGTGAGTTTGATGACGCCGCGCTGATGAAAGCGTTCGGCGCAACGCATAATGCTATTTTTGTTGCGCCTACGCTTTATTCCCACAATTTCTATGCCGATGATTCAATTGTTGAAATTGGACGCGTAGAGAATGTGATGGAGGAGTATCACGCCATATTTGCGGAAAGAATGATCCAGCATCCAGCGGTGCAGCGTATTTGCAATACTGATTACTCGGCACTATTTATTTCTGCGGGTAAATAATCAAGGCGCACTCGTCATACTTCATATTGTGGGGGGGGGGTTACTCGGCCAGTCGGTACACTGCACCCTGCCACCTTGTGGCAGGGTCACTGGTGAGTGCTGAGCAAAGTGGATGCACCGACGCAAAAGATGTAGCAAATCAAACAGAAAGAGATTTTCTGAGACCCTCCAGCCCGCTTCTTACCCTATCTCATAACCTGTTTTATACAGAAAATGAGATCTCATCAAATCGATATCTCATGGTTTCAAAGCGTTTGTGATTAGCACCCCTCGCATAATGGGAGCATTACATAGGTGTCCCACCGGACGGATGGGACACACTATTTCTTCTATGACTCATTAACGAGGTAAGCATTATGACTAACAGCAAACTGGTACAAAATGATTCGCTCAGTACAAAAGAGTACGAGCAGAACGGATTTGTGGCGGCCACGGAAACCAATGAGTTTAGCTATACATCGGCGCGTGTTGCGAAGGTAGCCTATAACGAGTACAAGCCCAACGAGTTTAAAGTGTCCGGTTACTGGACTGACTGGTCGCAATATGACGGCCGTCTCGATGGTGATTTCGCGCCTTCCAGCTGTGGGCGCGGCGTTGACCTGGCGTTATTAGACCCCTTTGCTTACGATAAAATTACGCTGGGTTTCTGCGGGATTGTCGGCGATACCGGCGAGAAAGCGACGACCATCAACAATGCCGCAGTCGACTTCCAGCGTACGCAATGGCAACCCACTTTTGTCGATGCGTGGGGAGATGTTGCCTCCTATCGCAACTGCGGCTTTGCGGGCTGGGTAAGCAATGATTACATGGCGCTTTTCCATCAGTACGATGCACAGGGCGTTCTGGGGGGTTACGCGATGTACAGAAAAAGAACCCGAATCTCCATCTTTCAATGAGTATCGGCGGCTGGACCATGAGCCAGGCGTTCCACTTTATGGCTAAAGATCCACATAAACGCGCGCTATTCTGCGACGGCCTGACCGATCTGTTCACCCGATTCCCGATGTTTAGCGAAATCGATCTGGATTGGGAATATCCGGGGGCACCGGGAAATACCGGTAATACCTACGATGATACTGATGCACCAAATTTTGCTGCCTTGATTAAGGATGTGAAAGCCGCGCTGAATAAAATCAATCGCAGTGATGTGAAAATTAGCGTTGCCGCGGCTGGTGACATCGAGAAACTGAAAAAAGCCAATATTCCAGCGCTCATTGATGCGGGGGTCTGGGGCATTAATTTAATGACCTACGACTTCTTTGGTACGCCGTGGGCTACCGAGCTGGCGCATCATACCAATCTCTACCCGAATGGCAGCGCGAATAACTGGAGCGTAGAGACCGCCGTTAATTATCTGGAGTCGATTGGGGTGCCGCTTAAACAGGTCTTTATCGGTTATGCCGGTTATAGCCGTAATGCTCATGATGCGACGATCCAGAGCGTATCTCCGCTGAAAGGAACTTACACGCCAGGATACGGCACGACGGTCGGAACATTTGAATCCGGCTCAACGGAATGGTACGACCATATCGCAAATTATCTTGATCTGGAAAACCAGACCGGTCGCAATAATTTTATTGTTTACACCGATGAAGTGGCGGATGCGGATTTCCTGTATAACCCACAGTCTAAAGTCTTTATGTCGCTGGATACCCCGCGCACCGTGAAGGCCAAAGCCGAGTACGTAAAATCCCGCGGCCTGGGTGGCCTGTTTACCTGGACGGCGGATTTGGATCGCGGTCCGCTGGTGAATGCGGCTCGCGAAGGGCTGGGCTGCGAAATGACGCGGCAAACTGTTGATATGAGACCGTTCTATTTTAAAGGTATTACGAAGTAAGCGCTCATGTCCCCCTGTAAAGGGGGACATTTTCGGCTGTCTCAATCGTGTAAAAAACATAGATAAGTAAATAAATATTGTGTATCAGGTGAATTATTATTTTGGATTGAATAAGTAAATTTATATTACATTTTATGACATTGCCTTCTTATTTTTAGATTTTTTTATGGTTTTTTACATCAGGTTTGACAATTCTCTCAGTTAGATGATTATTTTTGGTACTAAAATAACGCATCTCAATAGTTAATGGATTTTCAAATGGTTACATCATTCATGATTGGAAATGATTTATTGTTTGATACAAGTGAAATGGTTCTTCATCATCTTAAGGATGGGGAAAGTATTCATTTATCCGGCGTGAAAGGTCGCTGTTTGAAGTGTCTCATCTCACATACCCAACAAGATATAACGACAAAAAAGCAAATTTGCGATGAGGTATGGGGACAATTTGGTTTATTCGCCAGCGATAGTACGTTATTGCAGACGATTTATGCCTTGCGGCGGGATTTGCGGGATATAGAGATGACGGATTTAATCGTTACCCATCCCCGACTGGGCTACCAGATCAATCCGGCCTATAGCGTTACACCGGTTGCTGAATTAGGCGCTGAAAAAAATGAACCTGCTGCCACTGAGGTATTTTCCTGTCCTTCTGACACTGATATTCTCAGTGCCCATTATGAAATTCAGAAAAAAACCGAAGGCAAAAAAACAGACGTTGCCGTTAATCTCTCCCTGCATAAGGCGAGGGTTATTTTAGCGTTCCTGACATTTGTATTGACTACAGTATTAGTACTCCTGACAGTGTTTTTCTACAGGGAAGAGTTACGTCTTCATAATGGCGGAAAAAATTTGTATTTAAATCCTGAAACGGGAAAAGATAGTCATGGACAAAAAGGATTTATCCTATGCCAGTGCAATAAGTACGATACAAGCGAAAATTGCAAAAATCATGAATATATATGTAAAAAAGTGACTTCATGATATTTTTCGTTACGTAATGCAACTTAAGTTTATTATGCGTTTGGTGGATAAGGCGAGAGCGTCATCTTGCCACCGAAAAGCTCGGTTAACCGTCGTTCGGCAAGATGATGCGTCCAGTGATGAGCCGGTTAGATGAAATAATGCCTCAAGTGGTGCATCACAGAATTTCCAGCAGGTCTGATTAATAGAGTTGGCAGCCAGAGAGCCATCCAGAACAAGCTCGAGTTTTGTCACCGCATCGGTGATGTAGAGATCATAATGAAGCCCATTCCGATAATTAACCAGATAACGAGTTCCGCGGAGAGTTTATGCTTTCTGATACTGGCTTTATCTGTGGAGCGAAGGACCTGAGACATTCAGGAGGTATTGAGTGCCGAAAAGAGGAAAGAGATTCGGGTTCAGCCCAGGTTGTATCGCATAGCGACAGGTTGAAAGTATGAAAAAGCCCCATCAAAAATGATGGGGCTTATTGTGCTACGCTTGCGCGGGTTTTTTCACAAAGCGACAACAAGCAGGCGATTAAGCCAGTTTGTTGATCTGTGCAGTCAGGTTTGCTTTATGACGTGCAGCTTTGTTTTTGTGGATCAGACCTTTAGCAGCCTGACGGTCCACGATCGGTTGCATTTCGTTAAATGCTTTCAGTGCAGTAGCTTTGTCGCCAGCTTCGATAGCTGCGTATACTTTCTTGATGAAAGTACGCATCATAGAGCGACGGCTAGCGTTGTGCTTGCGGGCCTTTTCAGACTGAACGGCGCGCTTCTTAGCTGATTTGATATTAGCCAAGGTCCAACTCCCAAATGTGTTCTATATGGACAATTCAAAGGCCGAGGAATATGCCCTTTTAGCCTTCTTTTGTCAATGGATTTGTGCAAATAAGCGCCGTTTAAATTGCAGCACTCGTTGCGTAGTGATGGCGCAGGATTCTACCAGCTTGCGGGGCGTGAATACAGCCTTTCCACGAGAAAAATTGCATTGGTGTGCCCGTGAAGGGCGTCAATTTGTTTCATAACGATGAAAACCATCCTCTTTCTGTTTCGTAGAAACAATCGCCGGTTAACGTTGAACGCGGTACAGGGTATACTTTCACGATTTTCACTGTTTTGAGCCAGACATGAAGCTGATACGAGGCATACATAATCTCAGTCAGGCCCCGCATGGGTGTGTGCTGACTATTGGTAATTTCGACGGCGTGCACCGTGGCCATCGTGCGTTGCTGCAGGGCTTACGGGAAGAAGGGCGCAAACGCAATTTACCGGTGATGGTGATGATTTTCGAGCCGCAGCCGTTGGAGCTGTTTGCGACGGACAAGTCACCTGCGCGCCTCACCCGCCTGCGGGAAAAACTGCGTTATCTGGCGGAGTGCGGCGTTGATTACGTGCTGTGCGTGCGTTTTGACAGGCGCTTCGCGGCATTAACGGCGCAGACCTTTATCAGCGATCTGCTGGTGAAGCGCCTTGGTGTACAATTTCTTGCCGTTGGTGATGATTTCCGCTTTGGCGCTAGCCGTGCGGGCGATTTCTTGTTATTACAGGAAGCGGGCGCTGAGTATGGTTTTGATATCACCAGCACCCAAACCTTCTGTGAAGGCGGTGTGCGCATCAGCAGCACCGCGGTACGTCAGGCGCTGGCGGAAGATAACCTGCAACTGGCTGAAAGCCTGCTTGGGCATCCTTTTACTATCTCAGGACGCGTAGTTCACGGTGACGAGTTAGGGCGCACTATCGGTTTTCCGACGGCAAACTTACCGCTTCGTCGCCAGGTTTCTCCGGTGAAAGGGGTTTATGCGGTTGAAGTAATGGGGCTGGGTGACAAACCTTTCCCCGGCGTCGCCAACATCGGCACACGCCCGACGGTAGCAGGCGTACGCCAACAGTTGGAAGTGCATCTATTGGACGTTGTAATGGACCTGTATGGTCGCCATATAGATGTAGTACTGCGTAAAAAAATACGCAGCGAACAGCGATTTGCCTCGCTGGATGAACTAAAAGCGCAGATTGCGCGTGATGAGTTGACTGCCCGTGAATTTTTTGGGCTAACAAAACCGGCTTAATGCCTATACGAGTTTTAAATACGGAACCGAGAATCTGATGAGTGACTATAAATCAACCCTGAATTTGCCGGAAACAGGGTTCCCGATGCGCGGCGATCTCGCCAAGCGTGAACCGGGAATGCTGGCGCGTTGGACTGATGATGACCTGTACGGCATCATTCGTGCGGCCAAAAAAGGCAAAAAAACCTTCATTCTGCATGATGGCCCTCCTTATGCGAATGGCAGCATTCATATTGGTCACTCGGTTAACAAGATTCTGAAAGACATTATCGTGAAGTCCAAAGGACTCACGGGATTCGACTCGCCTTACGTTCCGGGCTGGGACTGCCACGGTCTGCCTATCGAGCTGAAAGTAGAGCAGGAATACGGCAAGCCGGGCGAGAAGTTCACCGCCGCTGAGTTCCGCGCCAAATGCCGTGAATACGCAGCGACGCAGGTTGACGGTCAGCGTAAAGACTTTATCCGTCTTGGCGTGCTGGGCGACTGGTCGCATCCGTACCTGACCATGGACTTCAAAACTGAAGCCAACATCATTCGTGCGCTGGGTAAAATCATCGGTAACGGTCACCTGCACAAAGGTGCGAAGCCGGTGCACTGGTGCGTTGATTGCCGTTCCGCGCTGGCGGAAGCGGAAGTTGAGTATTATGACAAAACCTCCCCGTCCATCGACGTTGCGTTCCACGCCGCCGATCAGGACGCGGTAAAAGCGAAATTTGGCGTTTCTGACGTCAATGGCCCGATCTCACTGGTTATCTGGACTACCACCCCGTGGACGTTACCGGCGAACCGCGCAATCTCTCTGGCGCCTGATTTTGACTATGCGCTGGTGCAGATTGACGGGCAGGCTGTGATTCTGGCGAAGGATCTGGTTGAAAGCGTCATGCAGCGTATTGGTGCGGCTGAATACACTATTCTGGGCACCGTAAAAGGCGCCGAGCTGGAACTGCTGCGCTTTACCCATCCGTTTATGGGCTTTGACGTGCCGGCTATTCTTGGCGATCACGTTACGCTGGATGCGGGTACCGGTGCGGTCCATACCGCCGGCGGCCACGGTCCGGATGACTACGTCATTAGCCAGAAATACGGTCTGGAAATCGCTAACCCGGTTGGCCCGGACGGCGCATATCTGGCGGGTACCTATCCGGATCTGGACGGTGTGAACGTCTTTAAAGCCAACGACAAAATCGTTGCGCTTCTGAGCGATAAAGGCGCTCTGCTGCACGTTGAGAAGATGCAGCACAGCTACCCGTGCTGCTGGCGCCACAAATCGCCGATCATCTTCCGTGCGACTCCGCAGTGGTTCGTCAGCATGGATCAGAAAGGTCTGCGTGCGCAGTCGCTAAAAGAGATCAAAGGCGTGCAATGGATCCCGGATTGGGGTCAGGCACGTATTGAATCGATGGTTGCCAACCGTCCTGACTGGTGTATCTCCCGTCAGCGTACGTGGGGTGTGCCGATGTCTCTGTTTGTTCACAAAGACACCGAAGAGCTGCATCCGCGTGCTATCGAATTGATGGAAGAAGTGGCCAAACGCGTTGAAGTTGACGGCATCCAGGCGTGGTGGGATCTCGATCCGAAAGATATCCTCGGCGATGAAGCTGACCAGTATGTCAAAGTCCCGGATACGCTGGACGTGTGGTTCGACTCCGGTTCAACCCACTCATCCGTTGTGGACGTGCGTCCTGAGTTTGCAGGCCATGCGGCAGATATGTATCTGGAAGGTTCTGACCAGCACCGCGGCTGGTTCATGTCTTCTCTGATGATCTCCACTGCAATGAAGGGCAAAGCGCCATACCGTCAGGTACTGACCCACGGTTTCACCGTTGATGGTCAGGGTCGTAAAATGTCCAAGTCTATCGGTAACACCGTAAGCCCGCAGGACGTAATGAACAAACTGGGCGCGGATATTCTGCGTCTGTGGGTCGCTTCTACCGACTATACCGGCGAAATGGCCGTTTCTGACGAAATCCTGAAACGTGCTGCCGACAGCTATCGTCGTATCCGTAACACCGCGCGCTTCCTGCTGGCGAACCTGAATGGGTTCGATCCGGTAAAAGATATGGTGAAACCGGAAGAGATGGTGGTGCTGGATCGCTGGGCGGTAGGTTGTGCGCAAGCGGCGCAGGAAGAGATCCTGAAAGCTTATGAAGCCTATGACTTCCACGAAGTAGTACAGCGCCTGATGCGCTTCTGCTCTGTAGAAATGGGTTCGTTCTACCTCGACATCATCAAAGACCGTCAGTACACCGCGAAAGCGGACAGCGTGGCGCGTCGTAGTTGCCAGACTGCGCTGTTCCATATTGCAGAAGCGCTGGTACGCTGGATGGCGCCGATCATGTCCTTCACCGCTGATGAAATCTGGGGTTACCTGCCGGGCGATCGTGAGAAGTACGTCTTTACCGGTGAATGGTACGAAGGTCTGTTTGGCTTAGGCGAAACCGAAGCGATGAATGACGCCTACTGGGACGAGTTGCTGAAAGTGCGCGGCGAAGTGAACAAGGTCATCGAGCAGGCGCGTGCGGATAAGAAAGTCGGTGGTTCGCTGGAAGCGGCGGTTACTCTGTACGCTGAACCAGAACTGGCGGCGAAACTGACCGCGCTGGGCGAAGAGTTGCGCTTTGTTTTGCTGACCTCCGGTGCGACGGTTGCGGATTATGCAGCGGCTCCTGCTGATGCTCAGCAGAGCGAACTGCTCAAAGGTCTGAAAATCGTACTGAGCAAAGCCGAAGGTGAGAAATGTCCGCGCTGCTGGCATTACACTACCGATGTCGGCCAGGTGGCGGAACATGCAGATATCTGCGGACGCTGTGTCAGCAACATCGCCGGTGATGGCGAACAACGTAAGTTTGCCTGATGAGTAAGCCTCTTTGTTCAACAGGACTACGCTGGCTGTGGCTGGTGGTAGTCGTGCTGATTATCGATTTAGGCAGCAAATACCTGATCCTCCAGAACTTTGCTCTGGGGGATACGGTGTCGCTGTTCCCGTCGCTTAATCTGCACTACGCGCGTAACTATGGCGCGGCGTTTAGCTTCTTAGCCGACAGCGGTGGCTGGCAACGTTGGTTCTTTGCCGGTATCGCCATTGGTATCTGCGTTATCCTGATGGTGATGATGTATCGCTCGAAGGCGACGCAGAAGCTGAACAACATCGCGTATGCGTTAATCATTGGCGGTGCGCTGGGCAACCTGTTCGACCGCCTGTGGCACGGCTTCGTGGTTGATATGATTGACTTTTACGTCGGTGACTGGCATTTCGCGACATTCAATCTTGCCGATACGGCGATCTGTATCGGTGCGGCATTGATTGTCCTCGAAGGCTTCTTACCGTCGAAAGAGAAAAAAGCCGCATAAAAAAATGCCGGATGGCGCTATGCTAATCCGGCTTACAATATACTGCGATTCTTGTGGGCCCGGTAAGCGTAGCGCTATCGGGCAAACAGGCGGCAGCAATTTTAAAGAGCAACCTGCATGTCTAAATCAGTACAGAGTAACAGTGCGGTGCTGGTGCACTTCACCCTTAAGCTCGACGATGGCTCCACCGCAGAGTCAACCCGCAATAACGGCAAGCCTGCGCTGTTTCGCCTGGGCGACGGTTCTCTGTCTGAAGGACTGGAACAACACCTGCTGGGGTTAAAAGAAGGTGATAAAACCACTTTTGCTCTGGAGCCGGATGCCGCCTTCGGCGTGTCCAGCCCGGACTTAATTCAGTATTTCTCGCGTCGGGAATTTATGGACGCGGGCGAGCCAGAAATTGGCGCTATCATGCTCTTTACCGCAATGGACGGCAGTGAGATGCCTGGTGTGATCCGCGAAATCAATGGTGACTCGATCACGGTTGATTTCAACCATCCTCTGGCCGGGCATACCGTTCATTTTGATATTGAAGTGCTGGAAGTCGAACCGGCACTGGAGGCGTAAAATGCAGATCCTGTTGGCCAACCCGCGCGGTTTTTGCGCTGGCGTAGACCGCGCTATCAGCATTGTGGAAAACGCGCTGGCTATTTACGGCGCACCGATTTATGTCCGTCATGAAGTGGTGCATAACCGCTATGTGGTGGATAGCCTGCGCGAGCGCGGCGCTATTTTTATTGAGCAAATCAGCGAAGTACCGGATGGCGCGATCCTGATTTTCTCCGCTCATGGCGTGTCTCAGGCGGTGCGTAACGAAGCCAAAGGCCGCGACCTCACGGTTTTTGATGCGACCTGCCCGCTGGTAACGAAAGTGCATATGGAAGTTGCCCGCGCCAGCCGTCGCGGTGAAGAATCAATTTTAATTGGTCACGCCGGGCATCCGGAAGTTGAAGGCACGATGGGCCAGTACAGTAACCCGCAGGGGGGAATGTATCTGGTCGAATCACCTGAAGATGTGCTGAAACTGAATGTAAAAAATGAAGGCAAATTGTCCTTCATGACGCAGACTACTCTCTCCGTTGATGACACCTCTGACGTCATTGACGCGTTGCGAAGCCGTTTCCCGAAAATTGTCGGGCCGCGCAAAGACGATATCTGTTATGCCACGACCAACCGTCAGGAAGCGGTCCGTGCGCTGGCGGAGCAGGCCGATGTTGTGCTGGTGGTCGGCTCGAAAAACTCTTCTAACTCCAACCGTCTGGCTGAACTGGCCCAACGAATGGGGAAAGCGGCGTATCTGATTGACGATGCGACCGATATCCAGGAAGCGTGGGTGAAAGAAGCCAGGTGCGTGGGCGTGACGGCCGGTGCCTCGGCGCCTGATATCCTGGTGCAAAACGTGATTGCTCGCCTGCAGGAGCTTGGCGGTGGGGAAGCTATTCCGCTGGCAGGGCGTGAAGAAAACATCGTTTTCGAAGTACCGAAAGAGCTGCGTGTGGATGTTCGTGAAGTAGAGTAAGTCTTTCCGGTTACGATTATGAGAAGATGCCAGACTTAACGTCTGGCATTTTTTTATGGAGAAACCATGCGCTTACCGATCATTCTTGATACCGATCCCGGCATTGATGATGCTGCCGCTATTGCCGCCGCGCTGTTTGCCCCTGAGCTGGATCTGCAACTGATGACCACGGTAGCAGGTAATGTGTCGGTGGAAAAAACCACCCGTAATGCATTGCAACTGCTGCACTTCTGGAATGCGGATATTCCACTGGCGCAGGGGGCATCGATGCCGCTGGTGAGACCGCTGCGAGATGCCGCTTCCGTACACGGTGAATCAGGTATGGAAGGGTATGAATTTGTCGAACACGACCGCCAGGTGATGGCAAAACCCGCCTTCCAGGCCATTCGCGATGCGTTGATGCATGCCCCGCAGCCTGTGACGCTGGTGGCAATTGGCCCCCTGACCAACATTGCGCTGCTGCTGACTCATTATCCTGAATGCATATTCAACATTCACCGTCTGGTGATTATGGGCGGTTCTGCCGGGCGCGGGAACTTCACGCCAAACGCCGAGTTTAATATTGCTATTGATCCCGAGGCCGCCGCAAAAGTCTTCCAGAGCGGGCTGGAGATTGTGATGTGTGGGCTGGATGTCACTAATCAGGCCATGCTCACCCCTGACTATCTGGCGACGTTGCCGCAGCTTAACCAGACGGGAAAAATGCTGCACGCGCTGTTTAGCCATTACCGTAGCGGCAGTATGAATACGGGGCTACGAATGCACGACCTGTGCGCTATTGCCTGGCTGGTGCGCCCGGAACTGTTTACCCTGCAGCCGTGCTTCGTGGCGGTTGAAACCCAGGGGGAATATACCTCGGGTACGACGGTGGTGGACATTGAAGGACGTTTAGGGCATCCGGCAAATGCCCAGGTCGCGCTGGGGCTGGACGTTGAGGGGTTCCAGCAGTGGGTGGCAGAGGTACTGACGCTGGCACCTTGAGGCTGTGATCCGGCCCGCAATATGCAGATAGCGATAGCAGGTTAATCGATTAATCTGCTAATCTGATCCTGTTGTTCTCCTCGGGCCGGAGACACATATGAACCTTTCTTTTATCCAGCCACCGCAGGTGGCGTGGGCAAGCGGCGCTTTAGCTGATGGCCTGTTATTGCGTAAATCCACCCGTATTGAGGATCTTCCAGACGTTTTTGCCGATGAACACGCCCGTCAACAGCTGACTGGCGAGCAGGTCGTGTATGACGTTGAGATGCTGGATACGTCTCCCGCTGAAGGTGAACTCTACACCGGCGTTACCCATCTTTACCCTGGCCGGGTCGGCTGTGAGTATTTTATGACCCGCGGGCATTTCCATGCGCGCCGCGAACAGGGGGAAGTCTATTTTGGTCTGCGTGGCACCGGTTTGCTGCTGTTGCAAACTGAGCAGGGCGACGCGAGGCTGGAAAAAGTATTCGCGGGATCTGTCCACATTATCCCCGGCTTTACCGCGCATCGGTTAATCAACACCGGGAAAGGGGTTCTGTCGGCGCTCGCCGTATGGCCAGGGATTGCGGGTCATGATTATGCAGCGCTCGCCAGCGGCTTCAGAATAAGGGTCTTTGAGGAAAATAAGACGGTTCAGGCGAAGGAGGTACAGAATGGGTGACTTAGCGCATTCTTACGGCCTGGATATGACGGTCCATCATCACCCGCTTGGTTTTAGCTATGGGGATGAGGTTACCGGGCCGATGCCGGAGATTCGTCAACTCGACCAGATTCGCGCCTCGCTGCGCGATCCGCACTGTGAAGGGCCGCAAGAAGTGTATGCCATAGCGATGGATGTGGCGCGAATGCAGGATCGCGAAGAGTTGAAAAAGCGGATGCTGTTGTTTGGCGTGGTGACCTATGCGGCGGGACGGCTGGGGGAAGAGCCGGTGCGTAGTCAGGGACATATTCATCGTATTAGTCAGCACAGCGGCTGGTCTCCGCCGGAGCTTTATGAAATCTGGCAGGGAAAAGCGATCATTTATATGCAGGAATATGTTGAGGACGACCCAGGCCGCTGTTTTGCTGTAATTGCCGGACCCGGTGAGAAAGTGCTGGTACCACCCGGTTGGGGGCATGCGACTATATCCGCAGACCCGGATGTACCGTTAACCTTTGGCGCGTGGTGCGATCGTGAATATGGTTTTGAGTACGACGCCGTGCGTGCGCATAAAGGACTGGCATGGTATCCGCTGCTGCAGGGCAACAACGTTATCTGGCAGCATAATCCGCGTTACATCCCTGGACGACTGCAGGCCGTTACGCCCAGACAATATACGGAATTCTCGATTACCTCCGCACCTGTTTATCAGCAATTCATCGAGGACCCGGCACGTTTCCAATTTATCTCACGCCCGGACAAGCACCCCGAGCTATGGCAAAACTTTCATCCATAAAAAAACCGGGGCATAGCCCTAATGCTTGTCAGTTAACGATGATGAGTGGCCCTACGGAGGTAATGAATCTGTTGCCTCCGGCGTATTGCTACGTTCACCTTAGTGATATCACTTCTCTGAGACAATACGAGCTGCGAACGTGTTAAGGGTACTATCGCCGTACCCTTAACAATCCCGGCTCCCGGCGGGAAAATTGCCGCTCCGCGGTCCCCTCCGTTTATTCCTCCAGGCTACCGGGCCGGGCGCGAGGTAGCGTCCCTGCAAAACGCGCCCTGAACCCGCATC
>NZ_JAOWDG010000083.1:24211-221531 GCF_030334745.1 Citrobacter sp. Cb080
AAAATCGATGAGGCGTTGACGGCTGACCGGGTTTGCCCGCAGGGATGCGGGCAGAGGGGACGGCCTGCAGGGACGCAGGCTCGGCCCCGGCCCGACAGGCAGACGGCATAAGACGAATGAATCGCGTAGCGACGATTTTCCCGCCGGGAGCCTGGGATGCAAGGGAGGCGGCGGTGAGCCTCTCTTGCACGTTCACGGGTATCTGCGCTTCAGAAAAGTGATACCACTGAGGTGAACGGAACCCTGAGCCGAAATCACATGTTCTCCATAATGCTTAACTGACTGACATTAGGGCATAGCCCCGGTTGTACCGTTTTCTGTGTGTTATCCCGCAAACAGGCCCGTGGCGACGCCGAGGGCGGCCAGTATCAACAGTAAAATCATCGCTTTCACTGGTGACACACCGCGCTTGGCCATCAGATACCAGGTACCAAGCACCACAATCAGCGGCAGTAACTGCGGGAAGATACCGTCCAGCATCTGTTGAACATGGATATTCACCCCATCTTTGGTAATAAACTCCAGTCCGGTGCCAAGTTTAACGTAGCTTGCCGCCACGCCCCCCATGACAAACACACCCAGCAGCGATAACGCTTCACGCAGACGGGCAGACTTGCTGCTCACCAGCATTTCCACCGAGCCAGAACCCATTTTGTAGCCTTTCAGGAACAAGAACCACGAACCGGGAATGATGATGGCCAGCCAGGCAACGGTATAAAACAGCGGCCCCAGAATGTTACCGCCGGCCGCCAGGGCCATGCCGATGCTGAGCAGGATAGGGATCAGCATGCCAGGGATCATTGAATCGCCGATCCCGGCAATAGGGCCCATCAGGCCAACCTTCAGGGTATTGATGGTCTCCCCATCGATCGGCTCACCGTTCGCTTTTTTCTCCTCCAGCCCCAGCACCATACCGTTTACGATCGCGCCTATCTGGGGTTCCGTATTATAGAATGAGGCATGACGGCGCAGCATTTCAGTACGTTGGGCTGCGTCAGGATAGAGCTTTTTCGCCACCGGAAGCATACTCAGACAAAAGCCAAAAGATTCCAGACGTTCAAAACTCATCGATGATAAGTTGTGCATCATCCATGCGCGCCAGCAGCGGCGAAGATCTTTACGCGTAAGTGTACGTTCTTCCATCAGAATTCATCCTCATCATCATCGGCTACCGACTTTGCATTCGCGGCCTGCGGCGGTTCCGGTTTGTAGTTGTAATGGATCAACGCCAACAGCGAACCGACGATCACCAGCGCGACCATGTTGAGTTTTAAAAATACGATGCAGACAAAACCGACGAGGAAGTAGATCAGCATGGTGTAGTTTTTGATGATCTGCTTCAGCAAAATCGCGATCCCGACGGCGGGTAAAATGCCGCCCAGTACGTTCATCGTTGACAGAACTATTTTCGGCAAGCTGTCCATAAAACCGCTGATGTATTGCGCGCCGAAGTAAACCGCAATAAAAGTTGGTACAAAACGCAGGACAAAGTTTGTCACCTGTGGCCAGATGGCGCTGTTCAGGTAAATACCGCGTTCGTCGCCCCGTTCCAGCGCCACATCTGCCCGGTGATTCCAGAAGGAGTTCAGTACCATCATCGCGTTAAACAAAATGGTTCCGGCGATACCGATGGTCGCAGCCAGCGCGACCGCGACCTCGGGGCCTTTTCCTGAAAGGATCCCTAGGGCGATTGCGGGGTAAGCAACAAAGTTGAGATCGGCCGGCATCGAACCGCCAGGCGTTACCATCGCGATATACACCGCCTGAACCGCGACGCCAATCATGATCCCGGTTTTAATGTCGCCGAGAATAATCCCGACCAGCATTCCGGAAATCAGCGGGCGGGTGATCAGATACCAGCCGCCGGTCAGCCCCAGAAGCCAGGGACTGCTGAGGGCGCCGAGATAGCAAAGTATGCCAATCAACGTAGCTTCGATAATCATCGTGCGCTCCTTATTTCAGCTTCTGACGTGCGTCCTGCCAGCTGTAGCAACTGGCATCAGGAACCAGGCGAAACTCAACCAGGTGCCCATGTTGCGTCAGCCAGTCAAAGGCGGCAATTTCATCCCCGTTGACCGACTGATTCGGGCCGATGGTGGTGGTATCAGCACGCGCGCTCATCGGACCTACATTAATCTTGCCGTTGGCATTTTTCAGGCTGATACCTGCTTCTTCAATGCGTTTGAGTGTGACGGGGGATTTGCCAATGACGAAATAACGTTTCTCGCTGGCAATGACTTTTGGCAATTTTTCAATCGCGGTGGCCGTATCAAACAACCAAACTTTGGTGTCCTGTACGGCGCCTTTCATCACCGAAGAGAGCAAAGGGTCGGCCGCGACGGCGTCGTCTATAGCGACGATCCCATCACAGGGCAGCTCTTTGGCCCAACGTGTCACGAGCTGCCCATGGATTACGCGGTCATCGATACGTACAAAAGAAATACTCATAGTGGTTTCCTTTAAAAATCGTCGGACTGAACGGATAAAACCGGGGCGGCTTTAATCAGCGTGGGTATCGTCAGCGCCAACAGCTCGACGGCTGCGGCGTGAACATCCGTTAAATGGCAAATCTCCTCGCTTTGTAACAGCATCGGGAAATTGACCCCCGCTACGACGGCAACGGGAGGAACCGTTTGTGAAGAAAAAGCATGATGGCAGGCGACATTCCACGGCGTACCGCTTTGCATGTCACACAGCACCAGTACGCCGTCAGCGTCTTTTCCGGCACTGGTGAGAACCTGAGAGAACGTCTCTTTAAACCCTTCGATACCTGCCTGTTCACTCAGCGTGACGGGGTAAACATGCGGTAATTCTCCATAAACCATACGACCGCTGGCGAGAAGCGCGTCCGCCAGGGGACCATGGGTGGCAACAATTACGTTAATCATGCGCTTATCCTCTAACCCAGGCTTTAATCGTGGCGAGCTGTTGACCGACGCCTTTGCCAAACGGTGAAATACGATATTCTCCGACGGCGGCAGGGATGATAAAGGTCTCTGCATAGTTGACGACAAACGGGGGAAACGCGCCGCTCGGGCTTTCAACAACGGCCTGCGCACCTTCGACCAGGTTCAGGACGTTGACGCCGCCATGGGTATGGTGAGTGACCGGTGCCGTAAACCAATGGCGACGCGTTTCGATAAATTCGCGTTCGTGCATTCCGGTTCTTTCTTCCCGCCAACCCTCTCCTTCAGCCAGGGGTTCAATACGGTTGACGAGGTTGTCGTGCACCCATTGCGTGTCGCGCTGCCAGTCAATAACCTGCTGACCGTGATCCAGATGCACCGGACGCGGTAAGCCGTCTAACCCTAAGCGGCCCCAATCCCACAGCTTGAAGGTGAAGATATAGGGCGTTGCGCTGATCTCCAGCACCATGGTTCCTGCACCCGAGCAGTGTACGGTTCCGGCGGGGATCAGGAAGTGATCGTGTTTATGTGCGGGGATCTGGTTAACGAATCGTTCATCATCAAAGGTTTTTTCGCCACGACCCGCGGCCCGGAGGTCGTCGAGCATATCCTGCGGTGCGATCCCGGTTTTGGTCCCGAGATACACTACGGCGTCCGGCTCGGCTTCGAGAATGTAATAGCTCTCATCCTGGGTATAGTGCATACCAAACTGCTGTTGAATGTACTCTGTGAGCGGATGAACCTGAAAACTCAAATTCTGGCCGCCAATAGTGTCGAGGAAGTCAAAACGGATCGGGAATTCCGCGCCAAAGCGCGCATGAACTTTTTCACCCAGCAGGGGGCGGGGACAGGTCAGCACCAGATCCTGAGAGGGGATCTCGATCCGCACGTTGCCAAAACGCAGTAACAGGCTGTTTTCCTCGGGCACGCAATCAAAACACCACGCGTAATTGGGGGCTGAGGGATCGAGATCGAAGCGTTGTTTCATCCATTGCCCGCCCCAGACGCCTGGGTCAAAGAAAGGGGCAACGCGAAACGGTTGTTCGGTGGTTTGTTGCAGACCGGCGCGTAACGCGTCGCCGCTGACCATCGCGGGACTATTTTCTACCGTGGTATCGAGCAAATAATCGGCGCGTTTGAGTAACGGCGTTTTATGTTTGTCGAATACCCGCCATTCAATGAAAAAAGCACGTTTGTAACGACGAAGAATATCTTCATCCTGGTTTTCTGCACCCCAGTTACCCAGCCCGTTATGACGCATACGCTGTTGAATTTCCCAGCGCGGAAGATCGGCATAAACCAGTACGTCACCAGGGTGTGCCAGCGCAGCGCCTGAGCCGTACACGACAACCAGCCCTGAGGTAACGGCATCAATCTGTTGGCGGAGTTGGCTGAGTTTGTCGCTATCAAAAAATTCATCCAGGTGATGACAGGAGAGAACGCCGAATACGCGATCGTCGGTAAGGTTACGCGCCAGTAAATCATGCAGGGCCTGCTCATCGCGGCGGGCGGATTCAATATTCAGCACCAGTGCGGTATCTAATGTCGTAACAAGCTGTTGCTCCAGCTCGTCAAGCCGCACGCCCGGATAGCAATCCACGATCAATACGGTTTTGGCGGCGGTAGAAACCCTGGTGTTAAGCACTGAATGAATTGACGACCAACCCTGCCAGGCGTGGTTGTCATAGCCCTGAACGTTAACCTCAGGGAATTTATTATAGGTTGTACGCATATTCTGTCTCCGTGTTGGCTTATTTAAGATTAATCGATTAACCTTATTTTCATAGTGTGGTTAACGCGATTAACCCGCCATAATCAGAATCCAGTGCGGTGAAATGCACGTTAGCGTGATGTGAATCACACGTAAAAAGGCAATATTTCGGTTATTCGATTAACCTTCGAAATAAACAGGAGAGGTCATGACTACAGTCACGCTGGCGCAGGTTGCTGAACGCGCGGGAGTCTCCACGGCAACCGTTTCAATGGTGTTGCGTAACCGGGGGCGCATTTCTCAGGCCACACGTGACAGGGTGCTCAAAGCGCTGGACGATGCCGGCTATGTTTATAATCAAACCGCCGCCAACCTGCGTAACCGGAGCAGTAATCAGGTCGGATTGTTGTTACACGATATCACTAACCCTTTTTACGGTGAGATGACTGCAGGGCTAAGCCATGAGATGGAGCGGCATGACCTGCTTCTGTTTCTGGCAAACAGTGAAGAGTCAGGGGAGCGGCAGCAAAAATTTGTCGACTCGTTGATGCGCAATAATGCCTGCGGCATGGTGCTCTGCGCGGCGCGTGAAACACCGACCTCCTTCTTCGAGGCGCTGAAAAGGCGCAATATTCCCGCCATCATGGTGGTCCGCCCTCTTAGCGACCCTGATTTTGATTTTGTGGGAACCGACAACTTTCTCGGTACGCAAATGGCCACCACCCATTTAGTCAAAATGGGGCATAAAAATATTGCGTTTATCGGTGGTAGCCCAAGTTCCGGGAGCCGGGCACAGCGTATCGGTGGATTCACCAGCACGTTGCTGGAGCAGGGAATATCGCCGAATCCGCAATGGATAGTGGCGACGCAGGCCAGCCAGATTGACGGCGCAAAAGTGGCAGAGTCGCTTCTTATGCGGTTCCCGGAAATTACCGCCGCCGTTTGTTATCAGGATATTGTGGCGCTTGGGGTTATGCAGGCATTACGCAAAATGGGGCGTGAACCAGGGCGCGATTTTGCGCTGGTGGGGTTCGATGACATCACCGAAGCGGCGCTGGTACAACCTGCGCTCACCACCGTGTCGGTGGCCGCAAAAGAGATAGGTCGCAAGGCTGGGGAGCTACTTTATAGTCGCATTCAGGGAAATGACGAACCTCCGAAACGCATTATTCTGCCACCTGCGCTGGTGGTCAGAGAATCATGTGGTTTTCGCTGATCGTCATGCCTTTTACTGATATCTCTCCCTGTTTATCATTAAATTCTAATTATCGACGTTTTCGGCTGGCGGCGCAGCGATGTGCTGGTTAATCTGAAAACGATTTACGTAAAATTAACAAAAGAGAATAGCTATGCATGATGCACAAATCCGCGTTGCCATCGCGGGAGCCGGAGGGCGCATGGGGCGTCAGTTGATTCAGGCCACTCTTGGCATGGATGGCGTACAGCTCGGCGCGGCGCTGGAGCGCGAAGGTTCTTCTTTGCTGGGAAGCGATGCCGGAGAATTAGCGGGAGCCGGTAAAACGGGCGTTACCGTGCAAAGTAGTCTTGAGGCGGTGAAAGATGATTTTGATGTTTTCATCGATTTTACTCGCCCGGAAGGCACGCTGGCGCATCTGGCGTTTTGCCGCCTGCACGGTAAAGGGATGGTGATTGGCACCACTGGCTTTGATGACGCGGGCAAACAGGCTATTCGTGATGCTGCGCAGGACATTGCTATCGTTTTCGCCGCGAACTTTAGCGTTGGCGTTAACGTCATGCTTAAGCTGCTGGAGAAGGCGGCGAAAGTGATGGGTGATTACACCGATATTGAGATTATTGAAGCCCATCACCGTCATAAAGTGGATGCGCCGTCAGGCACTGCGCTGGCGATGGGGGAGGCGATTGCCGGGGCGCTGGATAAAGATTTAAAAGAGTGTGCCGTCTATTCGCGTGAAGGTTACACCGGTGAGCGCGTACCCGGTACGATCGGTTTTGCCACGGTGCGGGCGGGAGATATCGTTGGTGAGCATACCGCGATGTTTGCCGATATTGGCGAGCGCATTGAGATCACGCATAAAGCCTCCAGCCGCATGACCTTTGCCAATGGCGCAGTACGATCGGCAATTTGGCTGAAATCAAAGTCAAACGGTCTTTTTGATATGAAAGATGTGCTTGATTTACGCAGTTTATAACTTTTATTACCCTTCGTGATGTGGTTATTGTAATCATAACTATTTGATTACATGGGGCAATATTTTATTGCCCTTTTATTTTTCGCTTTTTAATTTGATTTTTTATTTAATGACCTATTTGTTTATGTTTTGCAGGGTTATTTTGTTATTTCAATGTAAATTTTGACCAAATGGTCCACTTTTATCTATCGCGCTTCCTGTTTTTACACTCTTTATCTTCCGCAAGCGTTTTCCACCCCAAGTTAGCTGATCTTTTTGCCTGTTAAATCGTGTGTTTTATCCCAGTGGCGTAAAATAATAATAAAAAATGCCCTTTTGGGTAGACTTTTACGTGGGCTATCTCTAGAATGCCGCCGTTTGCCAGAAATCCATAGGTAAGCAAATTTGCATTGATTCATGTGGTGTTAATGAATTAATATGCAAATAAAGTGAGTGAATATTCTCTGGAGGGTGTTTTGATTAAGTCAGCGCTATTGGTTCTGGAAGACGGAACCCAGTTTCACGGTCGGGCCATAGGGGCAACAGGTTCGGCGGTTGGGGAAGTCGTTTTCAATACTTCAATGACCGGTTATCAAGAAATCCTCACTGATCCTTCCTATTCCCGCCAAATCGTCACTCTTACTTATCCTCATATCGGTAATGTCGGCACTAATGAAGCCGATGCAGAATCTTCTCAAGTACATGCGCAAGGCCTGGTCATCCGCGACCTGCCGCTGATTGCCAGCAACTTCCGCAATACCGAAGACCTCTCTTCTTACCTCAAACGCCATAATATTGTGGCAATTGCCGATATCGATACCCGTAAGCTGACGCGTTTGCTGCGTGAAAAGGGCGCACAGAACGGCTGCATTATCGCGGGTGATAACCC
This sequence comes from Citrobacter sp. Cb080, assembly GCF_030334745.1. Classification (NCBI taxonomy): domain Bacteria; kingdom Pseudomonadati; phylum Pseudomonadota; class Gammaproteobacteria; order Enterobacterales; family Enterobacteriaceae; genus Citrobacter; species Citrobacter sp. Cb080. The sequence goes on from NZ_JAOWDG010000083.1 coordinate 31,868, forward strand.
GGATGCGGCGCTGGCGCTGGAAAAAGCGAAAGCCTTCCCGGGTCTGAACGGCATGGATCTGGCGAAAGAAGTGACCACCGCGGAGCCTTATAGCTGGACGCAAGGTAGCTGGACGCTGGCCGGTGACCTGCCGGAAGCTAAATCTGCCGATGAACTGCCGTTCCACGTAGTGGCCTACGATTTCGGCGCTAAACGTAACATTCTGCGTATGTTAGCGGATCGCGGCTGCCGCCTGACGGTTGTGCCGGCGAAAACCTCTGCTGAAGATGTGCTGAAGATGAATCCGGACGGTATCTTCCTGTCCAACGGTCCTGGCGATCCGGCGCCGTGCGACTACGCGATTACCGCGATTCAGAAATTCCTCGAAACCGATATTCCGGTATTTGGCATCTGCCTCGGCCATCAACTGCTGGCGCTGGCAAGCGGTGCGAAGACCATTAAGATGAAGTTTGGCCACCACGGCGGCAACCATCCGGTAAAAGATATTGATAACAACACCGTGATGATCACCGCTCAGAACCACGGTTTTGCGGTCGAGGAGGCCTCCATGCCTGCCAACCTGCGCGTGACCCACAAGTCGCTGTTCGACGGCACCCTGCAGGGGATTCATCGTACCGACAAACCGGCGTTCAGCTTCCAGGGGCACCCTGAAGCAAGCCCGGGTCCACACGACGCTGCGCCGCTGTTCGACCACTTTATCGAGTTAATTGAGCAATACCGTCAGTCCGCGAAATAATCAGGAGTAAAAGAGCCATGCCAAAACGTACAGACATAAAAAGTATCCTGATTCTGGGCGCGGGTCCGATCGTTATCGGTCAGGCGTGTGAGTTTGACTATTCCGGCGCGCAGGCGTGTAAAGCCCTGCGTGAAGAGGGTTACCGCGTTATTCTGGTGAACTCCAACCCGGCGACCATCATGACCGACCCGGAAATGGCCGATGCCACCTACATCGAGCCGATTCACTGGGAAGTGGTACGCAAAATCATTGAGAAAGAGCGCCCGGATGCGGTGCTGCCAACCATGGGCGGTCAGACGGCGCTGAACTGTGCGCTGGAGCTGGAACGTCAGGGCGTACTGGCTGAGTTCGGCGTGACCATGATTGGCGCGACGGCGGATGCCATTGATAAAGCGGAAGACCGTCGTCGCTTCGACATCGCGATGAAAAAAATCGGTCTCGATACCGCACGTTCAGGCATCGCTCACACCATGGAAGAAGCGCTGGCGGTTGCCGCTGACGTCGGCTTCCCGTGCATTATCCGTCCGTCCTTCACCATGGGTGGCACCGGCGGCGGTATCGCCTACAACCGCGAAGAGTTTGAAGAAATTTGCGAACGCGGTCTGGATCTTTCCCCAACCAACGAACTGCTGATTGATGAATCGCTGATTGGCTGGAAAGAGTACGAGATGGAAGTGGTGCGTGATAAAAACGACAACTGCATCATCGTCTGCTCCATCGAAAACTTCGACGCGATGGGCATCCATACCGGTGATTCCATCACCGTTGCGCCAGCCCAGACGCTGACCGACAAGGAATATCAAATCATGCGTAACGCCTCGATGGCGGTACTGCGTGAAATCGGCGTTGAAACCGGTGGTTCTAACGTCCAGTTTGCGGTAAACCCGAAAAACGGCCGTCTGATTGTTATCGAGATGAACCCGCGCGTTTCCCGCTCCTCGGCGCTGGCGTCCAAAGCAACCGGCTTCCCGATTGCGAAAGTCGCAGCCAAGCTGGCGGTAGGTTACACCCTCGACGAACTGATGAACGACATCACCGGCGGGCGGACTCCGGCTTCGTTTGAGCCGTCCATCGACTACGTTGTGACGAAAATTCCACGCTTCAACTTCGAGAAATTTGTTGGCGCTAACGACCGTCTGACCACCCAGATGAAATCTGTCGGTGAAGTGATGGCGATTGGCCGCACCCAGCAGGAGTCTCTGCAAAAAGCGCTGCGCGGTCTGGAAGTGGGCGCGACCGGCTTCGACCCGAAAGTAAGTCTGGATGACCCGGAAGCGCTGACCAAAATCCGCCGCGAGCTGAAAGACGCGGGTGCCGAGCGTATCTGGTACATCGCCGATGCTTTCCGTGCTGGCCTGTCCGTCGATGGCGTGTTCAACCTGACCAACATCGACCGCTGGTTCCTGGTGCAGATTGAAGAACTGGTGCGCCTGGAAGAAAAAGTCACAGACCTTGGCATCAACGGCCTCGACGCTGACTTCTTGCGCGTACTGAAGCGCAAAGGTTTCGCCGATGCGCGTCTGGCGAAACTGGCCGGCGTACGCGAAGCGGAAATCCGCAAGCTGCGTGACCAATATAACCTGCACCCGGTCTACAAGCGCGTGGATACCTGCGCGGCAGAATTTGCCACCGACACCGCTTACATGTACTCCACTTATGAAGACGAGTGCGAAGCGAATCCAACTCAGGATCGTGACAAGATTATGGTGCTGGGCGGTGGTCCAAACCGTATCGGTCAGGGCATTGAATTCGACTACTGCTGCGTACACGCCTCGCTGGCGCTGCGCGAAGACGGTTACGAGACCATCATGGTCAACTGTAACCCAGAAACCGTTTCTACCGACTACGATACCTCCGACCGTCTGTACTTCGAGCCGGTAACGCTGGAAGACGTGCTGGAAATCGTGCGCATCGAGAAGCCGAAAGGCGTTATCGTGCAGTACGGCGGCCAGACTCCGCTGAAGCTGGCGCGCGCGCTGGAAGCGGCAGGCGTGCCGGTTATCGGCACCAGCCCGGATGCTATCGACCGTGCGGAAGACCGTGAACGCTTCCAGCAGGCGGTTGACCGTCTGAAGCTGAAACAACCGGCGAACGCCACCGTGACCGCCATTGAAATGGCGGTTGAGAAGGCGAAAGAGATTGGTTACCCGCTGGTGGTGCGTCCGTCCTACGTTCTCGGCGGCCGCGCGATGGAAATCGTCTACGACGAAGCCGACCTGCGTCGCTACTTCCAGACCGCGGTCAGCGTTTCTAACGATGCGCCGGTACTGCTGGACCGTTTCCTTGATGACGCGGTTGAAGTGGACGTGGACGCCATCTGCGACGGCGAAATGGTGCTGATTGGCGGTATCATGGAGCACATCGAACAGGCGGGCGTGCACTCCGGTGACTCCGCATGTTCTCTGCCTGCGTATACCCTGAGCCAGGAAATTCAGGATGTGATGCGCCAGCAGGTGCAGAAACTGGCCTTCGAACTGCAGGTTCGCGGTCTGATGAACGTCCAGTTTGCGGTGAAGAATAACGAAGTTTACCTGATTGAAGTGAACCCGCGTGCGGCGCGTACCGTTCCGTTCGTCTCCAAGGCAACGGGCGTACCGTTGGCGAAAGTTGCAGCGCGCGTGATGGTCGGGAAAACGCTGGCACAGCAGGGCGTCACCAAAGAAGTTATCCCGCCGTACTACTCGGTAAAAGAAGTGGTGCTGCCGTTCAACAAGTTCCCGGGCGTTGATCCGCTGTTAGGGCCAGAAATGCGCTCTACTGGTGAGGTGATGGGCGTGGGCCGTACCTTCGCGGAAGCGTTCGCCAAGGCACAGCTCGGCAGCAGCTCCACCATGAAAAAACAGGGTCGTGCGCTGCTCTCCGTTCGCGAAGGCGATAAAGAGCGCGTGGTTGACCTGGCGGCGAAGCTGCTGAAGTTTGGTTTCGAGTTGGATGCGACGCACGGCACCGCGATTGTGCTGGGCGAAGCCGGTATCAATCCACGTCTGGTGAACAAGGTGCATGAAGGCCGTCCGCACATTCAGGACCGTATCAAGAATGGCGAGTACACTTACATCATCAACACTACCGAAGGCCGTCAGGCGATTGAAGACTCCAAGCTGATTCGCCGCAGCGCACTGCAGTACAAAGTGCATTATGACACCACCCTGAACGGCGGTTTCGCAACGGCGATGGCGCTGAATGCCGATGCTACCGAGAAGGTGACCTCGGTTCAGGAAATGCACGCGCAGATCAAAAAGTCATAAAAAAAAGGCCCGGTGATAATTGCGCTAACCGGGCCTGCAATATAATTGGGAAAGGGTTTCTGTAAAGAAACCCTTTTTTATCTCTCATAAGGTCATTCCTGGCCAACCGTGCTTTCATAACCACATTTTCAATGTAATAAGCACGATATTGCTCACACTAATCAACATTCAAGTCGCATACTATCCATTATATCCACAATTTTAATATGGCTTAGTTTTTATTTATTTGGACAGGCCGTAGCCAGATTTTTAATTTGTGAAATGGTGTGCTTATGTGTGAAAAATATGTTGAAAGACCGCTTTATTTGTTAATTGCTGACTGGATGATGGCTGAAGATCGTTGGATCACAGCAAAGGAAATTTCCCGCCATTTTGATATTGAACACTGCAAAGCAATTAATACGCTCTCTTATATTCTGTCGGAAGTGGGAGAAATTGTTTGTGAAGTTAAGATGATCCCTAATCAAATTGCAGGTCGCGGCTGCCAGTGCCAGCGTTTGGTGAAAGTCATTAGTATTGATTCTCATCTCTACAGACGATTGAATCACAATTTGCAGGAAAAAAAGGTGAGTGTGGCGAAAACGCCGCGACTGCCAGCGGTTCCCCCAACAGAGCTTAACCGTGAGCAGAAATGGCAGATGATGCTCTCCAAGAGCATGCGTCGATAATGGTGATTTGCCGGATCGGCGTGAGCGCTTCTCCGGCATAAGTTACCGTGCTGATTTTGGCTTTACGTCCGTCGTGCCTTTCAGGCGCGGCCGGTTTTTTTCGACCTGTGTTAATGGCAAGGTTTCGTGTAGTCCTGTTTGGCAGCGGATTACAAGGTCCTGATATTCTTTGGTGTTCAGCCGTTTCCAGTCCAGCTCCTGGTCCGTGACTTCACGCAGTACGCGAACCGGTGAACCAACCAGCATCTGCCTTGCCTCACCCTGAAATCCGGCTTTGACAAAGCTCATGGCGGCGACAATGCTCTCTTCGCCAATCACCGCACCGTCCATAATCACGCTGTTCATGCCAATCAGCGCATCTCTGCCCACCACGCAGCCGTGCAGGATTGCGCCATGGCCGATGTGTCCATTCTCATGCACGATAGTGTCGGTGTCGCAATAGCCGTGCATGATGCAGCCATCCTGCAGGTTAGAACCGGCTTCCAGAATCAGGCGACCATAGTCACCGCGCAATGAGGCGTGTGGACCAATATAAACCCCGGCCCCCACAATGACATCGCCAATCAGCACAGCGCTGGGATGGACATAGGCATCCGGATGAACCACCGGAATCAGGCCCTCAAAGGCGTAATAGCTCATTGTCTTATCTCGGTTTTATTGCCGGATTGCGGCGTAAATACCTTATCCGGCATAGGCACATTAACGACCTTTCCATACCGGATCGCGTTTTTCTGCAAATGCCTGTGGTCCTTCGAGCGCATCTTCCGAGTGCAGCACTGATGGATAGTGCTTCAGCACACCGCTGCGGATGTACCGGTAGCCTTCTTCCACCGGCATTTCGCTGGTCGCACGGTAAATCTCTTTCAGCGCGGCGATAGCCAGCGGGGCGCTATTTACCAACTGCTGTGCCAGTTCGCGCGCGCTATCCATCAGTTCACTCTGGCTGACAACGCGGTTGACGATACCCCAGCGCAGTGCTTCTTCGGCGCTCATTCGTCTGCCGGTCATCACCATTTCGTTGACGATAGCTGGTGGCAGCAGTTTAGGTAGACGCAGTACGCCGCCGCTGTCAGGCACGATCCCGAGTTTTGCTTCCGGCAGCGCGAAGCTGGCATTTTCCGCACAGACGATAAAATCCGCCGCCAGCGCCAGCTCAAAACCGCCGCCAAACGCGTAGCCGTTTACCGCGGCGATGACCGGCTTATCGAGGTCGAAAATTTCGGTTAAACCAGCGAAGCCGCCTGGGCCAAAATCGGCATCTGGCGCTTCACCGTCGGCCGCCGCTTTTAAGTCCCAGCCCGCAGAAAAGAATTTCTCTCCGCCGCCGGTGATAATTGCTACGCGTAATTCCGGGTCATCACGAAAATTAAGAAAAGCTTCCCCCATTGCAAAGCTGGTTTTAGCGTCAATGGCATTGGCTTTAGGCCGGTCAAGGGTAATTTCCAGGATCGGGCCGTTACGGGTCAGATGTAATGATTCACTCATAGTTCATCTCCAGATAATTAGGTTTCCCGGCCGGAGGAATTCCGACCGGAGGGGTTATTTCAGATTTTTTTTGATTATTTTTCCTGAACAATTGCGCGGCAGGTCGGTTCTTATCTCCATAAAAGAAGGAACCTTGAATTTCGCCATATTGTTTTCGCAGAAGCTGAAGAACTCAGCTTCGCTTAATGTTTCACCCTCATTAAGGACGACAAAAGCTTTAATGGCTTCATCACGGATCGAGTCTTTAATACCGACAACCACAATGTCCTGAATTTTCGGATGCGCAGAAATAATATTTTCCAGCTCGACGCAGGAGACATTTTCCCCACCGCGTTTAATCATGTTGCAGCGTCTGTCGACGAAATAAAAAAAACCGTCCGCATCCTGGTAACCCGAATCACCGGTATGTAACCACCCTTCAGGTTCCAGCGCTTTGGCAGTAGCGTCGGGTTGCGCGTAGTACTCTTTGAAGATTGTTTTTCCCGGCACGCCTTTAATGCAAATTTCGCCAATTTCTCCGGCGGGCAGGGGACGGTTGTGATCGTCACGGATTTCGGCTTCATAGCTAAAACCCACGCGACCAATAGAAGGCCAGCGCCGTTTGTCTCCAGGGCGATCGCCAATAATGCCCACGATGGTTTCGGTCATACCGTAGGAGGTCAGCAGTCTGACGCCAAAGCGTTCGATAAAGGCATCTTTTTCCTGTTCGGATAAATTGAGATAGAACATCACTTCGCGCAGGTGATGCTGTCTGTCCGTTGGGGCTGCGGGTTGGACCATCAGCGTTCTGATCATCATCGGGATGCATTCGGTGACCGTCGCCTGATATCTACGCACCTGATCCCAGAACGCCCTGGCGCTGTATTTCTCCACCAGCACAAAGGTGCTGCCTGCGGAGAAGGCAGCCATGGCAGCCGTACACTGACAGTCTATATGGAAAGCGGGCATCACCGTCATATAGACGTCATCATCGCGCAGAGCGATTTGCCAGGAGGTGTAGTAGCCCGCAAAGCGCAGGTTGTAGTGGGTAATCACCACCCCTTTAGGCCGCGAGGTGGTGCCTGAGGTAAACAGAATTTCCGCCGTATCGTCAGTAGATAACGCAGGCGTATAGCACAGATTAGTCGACTGGCGGGCTTGCAGTTGGGTAAAGTGGCTCACGCCGTCGTCAACCGGAAGCTGCTCGCCAATCAGACAGATATGATTTAGCGGAGTGGTATTTTCCAGCCGTATCTGGCGGTACATAGGATAAAACTCGGCACTGGTGACCAGCAGGCTCACCTGGCTGTTTTGCAGGATCCAGGCGCTCTCTTCGCCCAGCAAGCGGGCATTAATCGGCACCATAATGGCGCCAATTTTTGCCAGTCCAAACCAGCAAAAGATAAATTCCGGACAGTTATCCAGATGCAATGCGACCTTGTCGCCCTTGCGGATCCCTAAGGAATGGAAAAGGTTCGCCGTGCGGTTTATCTCTTCATTGAGCGAGGCATAGCTATACTGCCGAACGATTCCTTCGCAGGATTCGAAAATTAACGCCGTTTTATCTCCGTACACCCCGGCCAGGTCGTCCCACATCTGACGTAAGTTTTGTCCGCCAACGATATCCATAATGCTTTATCCACTGAAATCAGGCGTGAGCGCTAACCAACCAGCGGGTCAGCGCGTCGCGTTTATTCCTCAACTCTGGCCAGGCCTTTGCCGACCAGCTCATTTATGTCTGCTTCGCTATAACCAATGTTTTTCAGAATGGCGGCGGTATCCATGCCGTGTGACGGCATGCCACGCCAGATTTTCCCTGGGTTGTTTTTAAATTTCGGCATGATGTTCGGCCCTTTGCAGGTGCGGCCGTCCATCGTTTGCCACTGAGTAATGGATTCACGGGCAACGTACTGCGGGTTGCCTTCCAGTTCAGGAATAGTCAGTACCTTCGCGCAGGCGATATTCAGCTCAGCAAAGCGCGCCTGGACTTCGGCGATGGTGTGCGTTGCCAGCCAGGCGTCCAGTTTCTCTTCCACGAGCGGGCCGTAAGGGCATTCCACGCGATGGATAAGCTGGGTACCTTCCGGGACTTCCGGTGTGCCAAGAATGTGGGCGAGGCCAATATCATTGAAGCACTCGCTGATTTGCGTGATGCCGACCAGCTCCATGACGATATAGCCATCGGCGCATTTATAGAGACCGCAGCCAGCGTAATACGGGTCTTTGCCTTTGGTCATGCGTGGACAAATTTCGCCGCCGTTGAAGTAGTCCATCATGAAGTACTGACCCATGCGCAGCATCACTTCGTACATGGCGATATCAATGCTTTCACCCTTACCCGTTTCGCGTACTTTGTGCAGGGCTGCCAGCGCTGCTGTCGTCGCGGTCATCCCGGAGAAGTAATCGGCGGTGTACGGGAAGGCAGGCATCGGCTGATCAACATCACCGTTTTGGATCAGATAGCCGCTGAACGCCTGCGCGATGGTGTTATATGCCGGAAGATTGGTGTACTCCTCGGTACCAAACTGGCCGAAGCCGGAAAGGTGGGCGATAACCAGTTTTGGGTTATGTTCCCACAGCACGTCATCGGTAATGCCGCGGCGAGCAAAGGCCGGGCCTTTACTGGCTTCAATGAAAATATCGGTGGTTTCCATGAGCTTCAGAAACGCTTCCCGGCCTTCATCTTTGAAAATATTCAGCGACAGGGCGTGCAGGTTGCGGCGTGAGAGCTGTGGATAGTTAGGTTGCACGCGGATGGTATCGGCCCATGCGACGTTTTCAATCCAGATAACCTCAGCACCCCATTCGGCGAACATCTGTCCGGCGAACGGGCCGGCAATTTCGATCCCTGAAAAAACCACGCGTACCCCGGCAAGTGGGCCAAAGGTTGGCATTGGTAAATGATTCATAATTTTGCTCCTGGCATTTTTTGTAGGCCCGGTAGGCGCAGCGCCACCGGGCATGTTGCCGGATGGCGGCGTAAACGCCTTATCCGGCCTACGAATCGTGCTGAATTAGCGGTATTGCTTGAGTACCGCACGACCCAACGTCAGGATCTGCATTTCATCAGAGCCACCAGAAACACGGTCAACGCGCAGATCGCGCCAGAAACGCGTGATGCGATGGTTGCCCGCGATACCTACACCGCCCAGCACCTGCATGGCGGTATCGACCACTTCAAACGCAGCGTTGGCGCAGAAGTATTTGCACATTGCCGCATCGCCCGAAGTGATGGTGCCGTTATCCGCTTTCCATGCCGCTTCAAGCAGCATGTTTTTCATGGAGTTCAATTTGATCGCCATATGCGCGAACTTCTCCTGAATCAGCTGGAAGCGGCCGATCGTTTCGCCAAACTGCACGCGCTGATTGGCGTAGCGCGCGGCGTCTTCAAAAGCGCACATTGCCGTACCGTAGTTGGTCAGCGCGACGAGGAAACGTTCATGATCGAACTCTTCTTTCACGCGGTTGAAACCATTACCTTCCCGACCGAACATGTCTTTCTCGTCCAGTTCAACGTCGTCAAAGGTGATTTCACAGCAGCTATCCATGCGCAGACCGAGTTTCTCCAGCTTGTTGACCTTGATACCCGCTTTGCTCATGTCAACGAACCACTCGGTGTAAACAGGTTTATCCGGCGATGCACCATCTCTCGCCATAACCACGATGTACGGGGTATAGGCGCTACTGGTGATAAAGCACTTACTGCCATTAAGATAAACCTTACCATTTTTACGTGTATAAGTGGTTTTCAGGCTGCCAACATCCGATCCCGCTCCCGGTTCGGTGATGGCAGAGTTCCACATCTGCTTACCGGTTCCTTGGAACGCCATGATTTTATCGATTTGTTCCTGAGTCCCTTCACGCAGGAACGTGTTAAAACCGCCCGGTAACTGGTACAGCACATAGGTTGGTGCGCCCAGGCGTCCGAGTTCCATCCAGACTGCAGCGACGGTAACAAAACCCGCTTCCAGACCACCGTGTTCTTCCGGGATCAACAGACTATCAATGCCCATATCCGCCAGTGCTTTAACAAAACGCTCAGGGTAGACGCTGTCGCGATCGCACTCGGCAAAATAAGCTTCCCAGTTCTCACTGGCCATCAGTTCACGAATACCGGCGACAAACAGCTCCTGCTCGTCATTTAAGTTGAAATCCATCTTTCAGCCTCTTGATCAATTGGGTTAATTAGAATTACTTGTCTTTCCAGTGCACTTTGGCGTCTTTAATAAAGGACAGCGTCACCATGATGTTGACGAAGAACAGCGGACATCCTCCGGCGATAATCGCGGTCTGAATCGGCTTCAGACCACCCAGCGCCAGCAGAACGATACCGATGATGCCGACCAGAACGGACCAGCCGATACGCACTAACAGCGGCGGTTCTTCACCATCGCGGACTTCACGACAGGTGGACATCGCCAGGGTGTAAGAGCAGGCGTTAATCAGCGTCACGGTGGCAATAAAGCAGAGGATGAAGAAGCCCCACATGGTGGCAGTGCTGAGCGGTAAAGCAGCCCAGGTTTCGATAATGGCGCGCGCCACGCCGTGTTGTTCAATCAGCTGCGGGATGTTGAGAATGTTTTTATCCATCAGCAGTAGCGTGTTACTGCCAAGGACTGTCCACAGGATCCAGGTCGACGCAGTCAGGCCCAGCACCATCCCGAAGCACAGTTCACGGACGGTACGACCACGAGAAATACGGGCCAGGAAGATACTCATCTGGATGGCGTAAATGACCCACCACGCCCAGTAGAAGACGGTCCAGCCCTGTGGGAAGCCGCCTTTACCGATGGCATCGGTATAGAACAGCATGCGCGGCAGATACATCAACAGCATGCCGACGGAGTCGGTGAAGTAGTTCATGATGAAGCTGGCGCCGCTGACGATAAACACCCAGCCCAGCATCAGGAAGCTCAGATAGCTACGCACGTCGCTGGCGATCTTGACCCCTTTTTGCAGGCCGCAGGCCACGCAAATGGCGTTCAATATGATCCAGCAGGTAATGATGATTGCGTCGAGTTGCAGCGTATGCGGAATACCGAACAGATACTGCATGCACTCGGTTACCAGCGGAGTGGCCAGACCGAGGCTGGTACCCATCGCGAAGATCAGCGCCACCAGATAGAAGTTATCGACGATGGTGCCGAACAGCCCTTTCGCATGCTTCTCGCCCACTAACGGTACCAGCGTGGAGCTGGGACGGATGACGTCCATCTTGCGCACAAAGAAGAAGTAGGCGAAAGCCACAGAAAGGAAACTGTAGGTTGCCCACGGCAACGGTCCCCAGTGGAACAGGCTGTACGCCAGGCCCAGCTCTTTCGCAGCCGTAGAGTTAGGCGCGAGAGCAAACGGCGGGGTGGAGATGTAGTAGTAGATCTCGATGGAACCCCAGAACAGCACCGCAGCGGATGTACAGGAAGCGAACATCATAAAAATCCAGCTGGCGGTACTAAACTCTGGTTTTTCGTCGCCTAATTTCTTTTTGGCATACGGGCCAAAGACCAACCAGAACCAGCCGAAGAGCATGACGACCATATACCATTCAAATGCCCAGCCCCAGACATTGGTGACATAACTGAATACCGCATTAATAACGACGTTAGCGGCATCGAGATCTCTTACAGTTAGCCAACAAAGTATCCCAACTATTATTAATGGCGGAAAAAAAACCTTCGGTTCAATTCCCGATTTTCTCTTTTCATTTTTCATAAGTGAATTCCAGTGTGAAAACGAAACTTATTTAGCGTGCCCGTGCATGATCGTTTGTTTATTTATTATTAATGATTTGTTGATAACTTTTTAACCTCTGGGAGCGCCTCAGTGAGTAACCCATAATGAGTATTCATATCGGGTGGTTCTGTTATCTTCGTCACACTTTTTTATGCTGAGTAATTCGCTCAAAAATTTGATATTTTTTGTTTATAATCAATTGGTTGGCTGTGGTTTTTTAACTTTTTTAAGTGACTGGCGTTCAATATTGTTGAACCCGCAGACAATATTGAAAATTTTCATATTTGACGTGATTCTTTCAATATTGGTGAGGTGCATAACACTATTGAAAGTTACGAATTTCAATGTGTGACATTTTCAATATTGGTGATTAATGTTTTATTTCCGAATTAAAGAGCGTGATATCTGTATTTAACACTGCCGATATAAATACGTTTCCTTCATGATTTCTGGAGATGCAATGAAGATAATTACTTGCTACAAATGCGTACCTGATGAACAGGATATTGCGATTAATAATGCTGACGGTTCACTCGATTTCAGCAAAGCGGATGGCAAAATAAGCCAGTATGATCTGAATGCGATCGAAGCGGCTTGTCAGTTGAAACAACAGTCAGGAGAGGCCCAGGTTGTGGCCATGAGCGTCGGCGGCAAAGCGCTGACCAATGCAAAAGGGCGAAAAGATGTGCTTTCACGTGGCCCAGATGAACTGATTGTTGTTATTGACGATCAATTTGAGCAGGCGCTGCCGCAACAAACTGCCAGCGCGCTGGCTGCCGCCGCGCAAAAAGCAGGTTTCGATCTGCTTATTTGCGGTGACGGTTCTTCCGATCTTTATGCTCAGCAGGTTGGTCTGCTGGTGGGCGAAGCGCTGAACGTTCCGGCGATTAACGGCGTGAGTAAAATCCTCTCTCTTACCGACAGCACTCTGACGGTAGAGCGTGAACTGGAAGATGAAGTCGAAACTCTGAGCATTCCGCTTCCGGCGGTGATCGCGGTCTCAACGGACATCAACACCCCACAAATCCCTTCCATGAAAGCCATTCTTGGCGCGGCGAAAAAACCGGTTCAGGTCTGGTCGCCGGCAGACATTGGCCTGAACAGCGCGCAGGCATATTCCGAACAACACGTTGCTGCACCGAAGCAGCGCGAGCGTCAGCGCGTTGTAATTGAAGGTGACGGTGAAGAACAGATTGCCGCGTTTGTCGAGAATCTTCGCAAAATCATTTAATTATCAGGGGATGTTATGAACAAATTTTCCAGTATCTGGGTATTCAGCGATACCCCTTCTCGTCTGCCGGAACTGATGAATGGTGCGCAGGCTTTAGGTGAAAAAGTTAACACGTTTGTGCTGAGTGAAGCGGACTGCGCGACGGCATGCCATTTAGGCGCAGATGATGTCTGGTTACTCAGCGGTAAACCAGAAGACCGTATGGTCGAAGACTACGCTGATGTGATGGCCGAAACTATTCGTCAGCACAGCGAGGGCGGGGCGGTGCTGCTGCCAAATACGCGTCGCGGCAAGCTGTTAGCGGCAAAACTGGGTTTTCGCTTGTCGGCAGCGGTCTCAAATGACGCCAGTGCAGTCGCCGTGCAGGACGGAAAAGCGGCGGTAAAACATATGGTCTACGGCGGCCTGGCGATGGGGGCAGAAACAATCGCTTCGCCGTTCGCCGTGATAACGCTAAGCAGTGGAACGTTTGACGCGCAGCAACCGGATACCGCCCGCAGCGGCGAGGTGCACACCGTATCATGGCAGGCTCCGGCTGTAGCCGTTACTCGTACGGCAACTCAGGCACGTCAGAGCAACAGCGTCGACCTCGACAAAGCCCGTCTGGTGGTCAGCGTGGGACGCGGGATCGGCAGCAAAGAAAATATCTCGCTGGCGGAGGCGCTGTGCCAGACGATTGGTGCCGAGCTGGCGTGCTCCCGTCCGGTGGCGGAAAACGAGAAGTGGATGGAGCACGAACGCTACGTCGGCATCTCCAACCTGATGCTCAAGCCGGAACTGTATCTGGCCGTGGGGATCTCCGGGCAGATCCAACATATGGTCGGCGCCAACGGCGCGCAGACGATTTTCGCCATCAACAAAGATAAAAATGCGCCGATCTTCCAGTATGCGGATTTTGGCATCGTTGGCGATGCGCTGAAGATCCTGCCTGCGCTGACGGCTGCTTTAGCGCGTTAAACCATTTCGGGCAGGATGCGAAGGTGTCCTGCCGCTGACAGGAGTACGTATGTCCGAAGATATCTTTGATGCCATCATCGTGGGTGCAGGTCTGGCGGGTTCGGTTGCGGCGCTGGTGCTGGCTCGGGAGGGCGCACAGGTGCTGGTTATCGAGCGCGGCAATTCTGCTGGCGCGAAGAATGTCACCGGTGGGCGCATGTATGCGCATAGCCTGGAGAACATCATTCCCGGCTTTGCTGAGCAGGCCCCCATTGAACGCATCATCACCCACGAAAAACTCGCCTTTATGACCGACAAAGGGGCGATGACCATCGACTATTGCAACGGCGAAGACGCCAAATCGTCGCAGGTTTCTTACTCTGTCTTACGCAGTAAATTTGACGCCTGGCTGATGGAACAGGCCGAAGGGGCGGGCGCTCAGCTCATCACCGGTATCCGCGTGGATAACGTTGTGCAGCGCGAGGGCAAAGTCGTGGGCGTGGAAGCCGATGGCGATATTCTGGAAGCCAAAGTGGTGATCCTTGCCGACGGAGTGAATTCTCTGTTGGCTGAAAAGTTGGGTATGGCAAAGCGCGTCGAGGCATCGCATGTTGCCGTCGGCGTAAAAGAGCTGATCGAGTTGCCGAAATCGGTAATTGAAGATCGTTTCCAGTTACAAGGGAACGAAGGGGCTGCCTGTCTGTTTGCCGGATCGCCCACCGATGGGTTGATGGGTGGTGGCTTTCTCTATACGAATGAAACGACCCTTTCTCTGGGACTGGTCTGCGGCCTTCATCATCTGAAAGATGCGAAAAAATCGGTTCCGCAAATGCTGGAAGATTTCAAACAGCATCCGGCGGTTGCCCCGCTGATCGCCGGTGGCAAGCTGGTGGAATATGCCGCGCACGTCGTACCGGAAGCCGGTATCAACATGCAGCCAGAACTGGTGGGGGACGGCGTATTGATTGCTGGTGACGCAGCCGGAATGTGTATGAACCTCGGCTTTACCATTCGCGGTATGGATCTCGCCATATCCGCAGGTGAAGCGGCGGCGAAAACGGTACTTTCCGCAATGAAGCGCGACGATTTTAGCAAGCAGTCGCTGGAGGAATACCGTCAGCATCTGGACGAAGGCCCGATGCGCGATATGCGCATGTATCAGAAACTACCCGCTTTTCTTGATAACCCACGCATGTTTACCGCTTATCCGGAAATGGCGGTCAGTATTGCGCGCGACCTGTTCACCGTGGATGGTTCGGCACCGGTGCCAATGCGTAAAAAAATCCTGCGCCATGCGAAGAAAGTGGGCTTCATCAACCTGATGAAAGATGGCCTGAAAGGAGTGACCGTATTATGACATCTCCCGTCAACGTGGACGTCAAACTGGGCGTCAATAAGTTCAATGTGGATGAAGACAGTCCACATATCATTCTCAAAACCGATCCTGATAAACAGGCGCTGGAGGTGCTGATTAAGGCCTGTCCGGCTGGCCTGTATAAAAAGCAGGATGACGGTAGCGTACGTTTTGATTATGCCGGATGCCTGGAATGCGGAACGTGCCGCATTCTCGGGCTGGATACAGCGCTGGAAAAATGGGAATACCCGCGTGGGACGTTTGGCGTGGAGTTCCGCTACGGCTAAACCTGGTGCCGGATGGCGGCTTCGCCTTATCCGGCCTACAGGAACAATGCGTAGGCCTGATAAGCGTAACGTCATCAGGCATTAAGTTAAAATAAAACAGGACATAACCATGCAGCAGCCCAGGAACTTTGATGACATCAAATTCACCTCTATTCACCGCCGGATAATGCTGTGGGGAAGCGGTGGGCCGTTTCTGGATGGTTATGTGCTGGTGATGATTGGCGTGGCACTGGAACAGCTCACGCCAGCATTGAAACTGGATGCGCAGTGGATTGGTCTGCTGGGCGCCGGTACGCTCGCGGGGCTGTTTGTGGGGACGTCGCTGTTTGGCTACATTTCCGACAAGGTCGGGCGGCGCAAAATGTTCATTATCGATATTATCGCCATTGGTGTGATATCGGCGGCAACCATGTTTGTCTCCTCGCCCGTTGAGTTGTTGGTAATGCGCGTGCTGATCGGCATTGTGATTGGTGCCGACTACCCGATCGCCACCTCGATGATCACCGAGTTCTCCAATACCCGCCAGCGCGCTTTCTCCATCGGTTTTATCGCCGCTATGTGGTATGTCGGCGCCACCTGTGCCGATCTGGTCGGCTACTGGTTGTATGATGTTGAGGGCGGATGGCGCTGGATGTTGGGCAGCGCGGTGATCCCCTGCATTTTGATCCTGATTGGGCGTTTCGATCTTCCTGAATCGCCGCGCTGGCTGCTGCGTAAAGGTCGGGTGAAAGAGTGTGAGGAGATGATGATCAAACTGTTCGGCGAACCGGTGGTGTTTGACGAAGAAGCGCCGCAGGAGACGCGCTTTCTTCAGCTATTTAATCGCCGTCATTTCCCGTTTGTACTGTTTGTCGCCGCTATCTGGACTTGTCAGGTGATCCCGATGTTTGCCATTTATACCTTTGGTCCGCAGATTGTGGGGCTACTGGGGCTTGGTGCCGGGAAAAACGCCGCGTTGGGAAATGTGGTAATCAGCTTGTGCTTTATGTTGGGGTGCATTCCTCCCATGTTCTGGCTCAATAGCGCGGGCCGACGGCCGCTGTTAATTGGCAGCTTCATTATGATGACGCTGGCGCTGGCCGTGCTGGGGTTAATCCCTGATATGGGCGCGTGGCTGGTGGTGCTGGCGTTTGCCGTATACGCGTTTTTCTCCGGGGGACCCGGAAACCTGCAATGGCTATACCCTAACGAACTGTTTCCCACCGATATTCGTGCGTCTGCCGTCGGGGTGATTATGTCCTTAAGCCGTATCGGCACCATTGTTTCAACCTGGGCGCTGCCGGTGTTCATCACCAAATACGGGATCAGTAATGTCATGCTGATGGGGGCGGGCATTTCGCTGATTGGCCTGCTCGTGTCCATCGCTTTCGCCCCGGAAACGCGAGGTCTGACGCTGGCGCAAACCAGCCAAATGACGATCCGCAGTAAACCCGTGACCAGGGCGGGTTATTAGGAGTGTTCTGTATTTTCCCTGCAACTCAGTCAGTTAGCCTACAGTTAACGGGTATATCACTGAAAACGACTGAAAAGCAGGGAGAACACCATGCAAAAACATATTCTGATCACCTCTATTTTTACCGCAGCAGCACTGTTCACCGTAGCCGGTTGCTCCTCGAACCAGGCAGTTAAAACTACCGATGGCAAAACAATCGTGACCGACGGCAAACCGCAAGTCGATGATGATACAGGCCTGGTGTCGTACAAAAATGCGCAAACGGGTAAGACGGAACAAATTAACCGCGATCAGGTTAAAGATATGAGCGAACTGGATAACTAGTTCAGTTTTCTCCATTCAACCACTCAATAATATTGACTGTTAGCCTGCGGATTAACTGACTAAACTCACTGTTATTACAATAATGCAGTGAAACAGGCTAATCATGATCCTCATCATTTATGCGCATCCCTATCCGCAGCACTCGCATGCGAATAAGCGGATGCTTGAACAGGCAAGGATGCTGGAGGGCGTGGAGATCCGCTCGCTCTACCAGCTCTACCCCGACTTCAATATCGATATTGCCGCTGAACAGGATGCGCTGGCGCGCGCTGATTTGATTATCTGGCAGCATCCTATGCAATGGTATAGCACACCTCCCTTACTCAAGCTGTGGATGGATAAGGTCCTTTCGCACGGTTGGGCATATGGCCACGGCGGGACTGCGCTCCACGGTAAACATCTGCTGTGGGCAGTGACGACCGGCGGCGGCGAAAACCACTTTGATATTGGCTCCCATCCCGGATTTGATGTGCTTTCCCAGCCCTTACAGGCAACAGCGCTCTACTGTGGTCTCAAATGGCTGCCGCCGTTTGCGATGCACTGTACGTTTATCTGTGATGATGAAACTCTGCAGGCGCAGGCGCGTCATTACAAACAGCGTCTGTTGGAGTGGCAGGAGGTTCATCATGGATAACCATACGCTAATACAGGCGCTGATTTATCTCGGATCGGCGGCGCTGATTGTCCCCATTGCCGTGCGACTGGGGCTAGGATCAGTGCTGGGGTATCTCATCGCAGGGTGCATTATTGGACCATGGGGTCTGAGGATGGTGACTGACGCTGAATCAATCCTGCATTTTGCGGAGATCGGCGTGGTGCTGATGCTGTTTGTCATCGGTCTGGAGCTGGATCCACAACGTTTGTGGAAACTGCGGGCCTCGGTGTTCGGTGGTGGTGCGCTGCAGATGGTGGTATGCGGCGGTCTGATTGGTTTGTTCTGTATGTTCCTCGGCCTGCGCTGGCAGGTAGCGGAACTGATCGGCATGACGCTGGCGCTTTCCTCCACGGCTATTGCTATGCAGGCGATGAATGAGCGGAACCTGATGGTTTCGCAAATGGGACGCAGCGCGTTTGCTGTGCTGTTGTTCCAGGATATCGCCGCTATTCCTCTGGTGGCGATGATCCCATTACTTGCGGCGAGTGGCGCATCGACAACGCTTGGGGCGTTTGCGCTCTCCGCCCTTAAAGTGGCGAGCGCCCTGGTGCTGGTGGTGTTGCTGGGGCGTTATGTGACGCGTCCGGCCTTGCGTTTTGTCGCTCGTTCTGGCCTGCGGGAAGTATTCAGTGCCGTTGCGCTGTTCCTCGTTTTTGGCTTCGGTCTGCTGTTGGAAGAGGTTGGACTGTCGATGGCGATGGGGGCGTTCCTGGCTGGCGTGCTGCTGGCAAGCTCTGAGTATCGTCACGCGCTGGAAAGCGATATCGAGCCATTTAAAGGGCTGCTGCTGGGACTGTTTTTCATCGGCGTCGGGATGTCTATCGACTTTGGTACGCTGATTGATAATCCCTTGCGCATTATCATTCTGTTGGTCGGTTTCCTGGTTATCAAAACCGTCATGCTGTGGCTGATAGCGAAACCCTTACAGGTGCCGAACAAGCAGCGCAGATGGTTTGCCGTGTTATTAGGGCAGGGCAGTGAGTTTGCCTTCGTGGTGTTTGGCGCGGCGCAAATGGCAAACGTGCTTGATCCTGATTGGGCGAAATCTCTGACGCTGGCGGTGGCGCTGTCGATGGCGGCGACGCCGATTTTACTGGTAATTCTGACGCGTCTGGAAAAATCGGCGACCGGTGAAGAGCGGGAAGCAGATGAAATCGACGAGGAACAACCTCGGGTGATCATCGCCGGGTTTGGGCGATTTGGTCAGATAACCGGTCGTCTGTTGTTGTCGAGCGGGGTCAAAATGGTGGTTCTTGATCATGACCCGGACCATATCGAAACGCTGCGTAAATTCGGCATGAAGGTTTTCTATGGCGATGCGACGCGGATGGATCTGCTGGAGTCTGCCGGGGCGGCTAAAGCTGAAGTTATTATTAACGCCATTGACGATCCGCAAACCAGCCTGCAACTGACCGAAATGGTGAAACAGTATTTCCCGCATCTGCAAATTATTGCCCGTGCGCGCGACGTGGATCATTACATCCGCCTGCGCCAGGCTGGCGTGGAGATGCCGGAACGTGAAACCTTTGAGGGCGCGCTGAAGACCGGACGTCTGGCACTGGAAGGTCTTGGGCTTGGACGCTATGAAGCGCGTGAGCGGGCCGATGTATTCCGCCGCTTCAACATGCTGATGGTTGAGGAGATGGTGAAAGGAGAAAATGACGCAACGTCCCGCGCGGCGGTATATAAACGCACCAGCGAAATGCTGAGTGAAATTATTGCGGAAGATCGTCAGCACTTATCATTAATTCAACGCCATGGCTGGCAAGGCACGGATGAAGGTAAGCATACGGGCGACGTCGCCGATGAGCCGGAAGTGAAACCGTCAGCATAGGGTAAAAAATGTGATGTTCTGCAAACTTTACTGCTAATTGGCTGTTTTTGAACTACTGTAATGCTGGCGTACCACCTTAAATAGGTCGGTTCGCCAGCAGAACGGAAAATTTTCATGCTCATCCTCTTTCCGCCAGTCGACGAAAGATTGCGCTTTCCGTATAGTGGCGACAATTTTTTTGTATCCGGGAAACATTCAATGATCAGTCTGATTGCGGCGTTAGCGGTAGATCGCGTCATCGGTATGGAAAATGCCATGCCATGGAACCTACCTGCCGATCTCGCCTGGTTTAAACGTAATACCTTAAACAAGCCGGTTGTCATGGGACGCCACACGTGGGAATCCATCGGGCGACCGTTGCCAGGGCGTAAAAATATCGTCATCAGCAGCAAGCCTGGCACCGACGATCGCGTGCAGTGGGTGAAGTCTGTTGAGGAAGCGATCGCGGCCTGTGGCGATGAACCTGAAATTATGGTTATTGGCGGTGGACGTGTGTATGAGCAGTTCCTGCCGAAAGCGCAGAAACTGTATCTGACACACATTGATGCGGAAGTTGAAGGGGATACGCATTTCCCGGACTACGAACCGGATGACTGGGAATCAGTGTTCAGTGAATTCCACGATGCTGACGCGCAAAACTCCCACAGCTACTGCTTCGAGATTTTGGAACGTCGTTAATGTGGATGCCTGATGGCGTTGCGCTAATCAGGCCTACAGATTGTACATTCGTCTGCCGGATTAGGTGTAAGCACCGCCCTCCGGCAGACGGCTATCAGGCGTTGACGGCCTCGCCGGGATCCAGATTCAGATGGCGATTTGATGGCTGTACAAAGTACTGTTTGTCTTCCCAGCGCAGACAGGTGAGATTCCCGCCCCAGCAACACCCCGTATCTAACGCGTAAATACCTTCTGGCGTGCCTTTGCCCTCCAGCGATGCCCAGTGCCCGAATGCAATGCTATAGGCTTCACTGACCGGTCCAGGAATGGCAAACCACGGCTTCAGCGGGGCAGGCGCATCTTCTGGCGACTCTTTGCTGTACATGTCCAACTGACCATTGGGGAAGCAGTAACGCATGCGGGTAAACGCGTTGGTAATAAAACGCAGGCGCGCCAGCCCCGTCAGTTCCGGGGTCCAGTTATTTGGCATGTCGCCGTACATGGCGTCAAGAAAGAATGGATAAGAGTCGCTCGACAGCACGGCTTCAACATCGCGAGCACAGTCCTTCGCCGTCTGCAGATCCCACTGTGGGGTAATCCCTGCATGCGCCATGACCAGTTTCTTCTCTTCATCAACCTGCAACAGCGGCTGGCGACGTAGCCAGTTAAGCAGCGTGTCAGCATCCGGTGCTTCAAGCAGCGGCGTGAGCCGGTCTTTCGGTTTATTACGGCTGATGCCAGCAAACACGGCCAGCAGGTGTAAATCGTGATTACCGAGGACTAACCGCACGCTGTCGCCCAGCGATTTAACGTAGCGCAAAACGTCTAACGACCCTGGCCCACGCGCGACCAGATCGCCGGTGAGCCATAAGGTGTCTTGTTCTGGATTAAAGTCAACCTGGTGCAGCAAGGCTACCAGTTCATCGTAACAACCGTGAACGTCGCCAATGAGGTATGTTGCCATAGCTATTGTTTTAATGAATAAGTGTAGGAACGGCGAGTCGGAACACGGGAATGTCGATGGTAAAGGCGATCCCTTGCTCATCGATCATTTCGTAATGACCCTGCATGGTGCCCAGCGGTGTTTCAATCACCGCACCGCTGGTGTACTGGTACTCTTCGCCAGGTTCGATGTGGGGCTGAACGCCAACCACGCCTTCGCCCTGAACTTCGGTTTCACGGCCATGACCATTGGTGATCAACCAATAACGCCCCAACAGCTGCACAGGCGCTCGCCCCAAATTGCGGATAGTCACGGTATAAGCAAAAACGTAACGTTCATCATCAGGTGAGGATTGCGCCTCAATGTAGACGCTTTGTACCTGAATGCACACTCGGGGCGAATTGATCATGTTTAACTCTCCTTCGATGGCGCGTTTTCTGACAGATAGTTAGCCATCCGGCAGTATTGCGCGACAGAGATATTTTCCGCTCGCATCGCCGGATCAACGCCCAGCTCTGTCAGTACTTCAACGCTAAACAGGTTGCCGAGACTATTACGTACCGTTTTGCGACGCTGATTAAACGCTTCAGTGGTAATACGGCTCAGCACACGAACATCTTTAACGGGGTACGGCATTGTCGCGTGAGGGACCAGACGCACCACGGCGGAATCGACTTTAGGCGCAGGCGTAAATGCGGATGGCGGCACTTCAAGTACCGGGATCACATTGCAGTAATACTGCGCCATGACGCTTAATCGACCATACGCTTTACTGTTTGGCCCTGCAACCAGACGGTTGACCACCTCTTTTTGCAACATGAAATGCATGTCGGCGATGGCATCAGTATAGGAAAAAAGATGGAACATGAGCGGCGTGGAGATGTTATACGGCAGGTTGCCGAATACGCGCAGCGGCTGACCCATCGTTTGTGCGAGTTCGCCGAAGTTCATGGTCATGGCATCTTGCTGATAAATCGTCAGCTTCGGCCCTAAAAACGGGTGTGTTTGCAGGCGGGCGGCGAGATCGCGGTCCAGCTCAATGACCGTGAGCTTGTCCAGGCGTTCGCCTACAGGTTCGGTCAACGCTGCCAGGCCCGGGCCGATTTCGACCATAGCCTGACCTTTCTGCGGGTTGATAGCAGAGACAATACTTTCGATCACAAACTGATCGTTGAGGAAGTTTTGCCCGAAACGTTTACGGGCTAAGTGGCCCTGATGGACTCGATTATTCATTGGTATTAACAATCATTTTGATGGCGAGATTAAGCGCCGTAATAAAACTGCCGACATCTGCTTGCCCACGACCCGCAAGTTCAAGCGCGGTGCCGTGATCGACGGATGTGCGAATAAAGGGCAGGCCCAGCGTGATATTCACACCGCGACCAAATCCCTGGTATTTTAGCACGGGGAGACCCTGATCGTGGTACATTGCCAGCACGGCATCCGCGTGGTCGAGATATTTGGGCTGAAACAGCGTATCTGCGGGCAGCGGGCCGTTTAATTTCATCCCCTGCGCAC
Source organism: Citrobacter sp. Cb080 (assembly GCF_030334745.1). NCBI lineage: Bacteria > Pseudomonadati > Pseudomonadota > Gammaproteobacteria > Enterobacterales > Enterobacteriaceae > Citrobacter > Citrobacter sp. Cb080. The sequence goes on from NZ_JAOWDG010000083.1 coordinate 54,903, forward strand.
GCAGTTCATCAAGGACCGGAATGAGGGTGTCTATCTCTTCCGTTCCCATATGACCACCTTCACCGGCATGCGGGTTAAGACCGCACACCAGAATATGCGGATCGGTAATGCCAAACTTGGTGCGCAAATCATGATGCAAAATACCGATCACTTCTTTAAGCAGAGCAGGCGTAATGGCGTCGGCAACGGCTCTGAGCGGCAAATGAGTGGTTGCCAGGGCAACGCGCAGCGCTTCAGTCGCCAGCATCATGACGACTTTCTTCGCCTGTGAGCGCTCTTCAAAAAACTCGGTATGTCCGGTAAACGGGACGCCTGCGTCATTGATTACGCCTTTGTGCACCGGACCGGTAATCAGCGCCGCAAACTCACCTTGCAGACAACCATCGCAGGCGCGAGCCAGCGTATCCACCACATATTGTCCGTTCTCTACCGCCAACTGACCCGCGATAACAGGCGCCCGCAGCGCAATCGGCAACAGCGTCAACGTACCTGCTGATTGCGGTCTGGCTGGGGTATCTGGAGAGTATGGGAGGAGTGAAAGCGGTAAACCGAGCATTGCTGCCCGGTCACTGAGGAGTGCGGCATCCGCACAGACAACGAGTTCTACAGGCCACTCACGTTGGGCGAGCTGAACCACCAGGTCCGGGCCAATCCCGGCGGGTTCGCCGGGAGTGATCACAACGCGTTGAATACGAGTCATTAGTTGCTCAGAACTTTAACGTAGGCGCTGGCGCGCTGTTCCTGCATCCAGGTTGCCGCTTCTTCCGAGAATTTACGGTTCATCAGCATACGATAAGCTCTGTCTTTCTGCGCCGCGTCAGTTTTATCAACGTTACGCGTGTCCAGCAGCTCGATCAGATGCCACCCGAAAGAGGAGTGCACCGGGGTACTCATCTGGCCTTTGTGAAGTTTGGTCAGCGCATCGCGGAAAGCGGGATCGAAAATATCCGCTGCAGCCCAGCCCAGATCGCCGCCCTGGTTGGCAGAACCCGGATCCTGAGAAAATTCTTTAGCCGCTGCCGCGAAGGTTGTTTTACCGCTCTTAATATCAGCTGCGATTTGTTCCAGCTTCAGACGCGCCTGTTGATCGGTCATGATCGGCGATGGCTTGAGCAGAATATGGCGGGCATGAACTTCAGTCACGGAGATGCTCTGGCTTTGACCACGCATATCGTTAACTTTCAGGATGTGGAAGCCGACACCAGAACGAATTGGGCCGATGATATCGCCTTTTTTCGCGGTGCTTAGCGCCTGGGCAAAGATGCCCGGCAGCTCCTGAATACGTCCCCAACCCATCTGGCCGCCTTTCAGCGCCTGCTGGTCAGCGGAATAGGTGATAGCCAGTTTGCCGAAATCGCTACCGTTACGCGCTTCATCAACAACAGAGCGCGCCTGACTTTCAGCCGCGTTAACCTGGTCAGAAGTTGGGTTTTCCGGTAATGGGATCAGAATGTGGCTCAGGTTCAGCTCGGTGCTGGCATCGTTTTGGTTGCCGACCTGCTGCGCCAGGGCATCCACTTCCTGAGGCAGGATAGTAACGCGACGGCGAACTTCGTTGTTCCGCACTTCAGAGATGGTCATCTCTTTGCGGATCTGGCTACGATAGGTCGAATAGCTTAAGCCATCCTGTGCCAGACGGCTGCGCATCTGATCCAGCGTCATGTTGTTTTGCTTGGCGATGTTGGCAATTGCCTGATCCAGTTGCTCGTCAGAGATTTTAACACCCATCTTCTGACCCATCTGCAGGAGGATTTGATCCATGATCAAACGTTCCAGGATCTGATGACGCAGCGTGGCGTCGTCCGGTAATTGTTGACCAGCCTGACCCGCATTAAGTTTTACTGACTGCATTAAGCCATCGACGTCGCTTTCCAGAACGACGCCGTTATTGACGACGGCTGCGACTTTATCGACTACCTGCGGGGCAGCGAAACTGGTATTCGCGATCATGGCGATACCGAGAAGCAGCGTTTTCCAGTTCTTCATACTTTTTCCATTTCAATTAACCGCAAAGCGGATTACGTTGTAAATCAATCAGATCATAAAGAGCTTTGATACGGCAAAATGTTAGAACGTAACATTTGGTTGGTGCCGAGACCGTAGTTGGAACTCAGGCCGCGTAGTTCGATATTAAAGCCGATCGTGTTGTCATAAACTGCATGTTTCTGAGTGTCATCCCAGCCGTTCAGCTTACGTTCGTAGCCGAAGCGAATGGCGTAACAGCAGGAGTTGTACTGCAGACCCAGCATGGAATCCGCTTCTTTGTTCACGTTGGTATTAAAGTAGTAAGCCCCGACAATCGACCAGCGGTCGGCGATCGGGAAGCTTGCTACCGCGCCCACCTGTGAAATCCCGTTTTTATACTGCTCTGCTGTAGAGTAGTAAGACGGCAGGGTTGCCTGGATATATTCAGAGCTGGCATAACGGTAGTTCAGCTGCAGCATACGGTTTTCGTCGCGGCGGTATTCGATACTGCTACTGCTGGTTGCAACGCTGTCCAGACGCGTGTCGTACTGGATCCCACTGCGTAAGCCCCAGCGATCGGAGATGCGCCAGTAGGTGTCGCCAGCCCATACCAGTGAGCCCGTTTTGTCGTCATTCTCCCATTTAATGTTGTCATCGCCAGTGCGAGACTCGGTGAAATAGTAGATTTGACCCACAGAAATATTAAAACGTTCAACGGCCGCGTCATCATAAACGCGAGATGTGACCCCGGTCGTTACCTGGTTGGCAGATGCGATGCGGTCCAGACCGCCATAGGTACGATCGCGGAACAGGCCGCTGTAGTCAGATTGCAGCAGGGACGAGTCATAGTTATAGATATGACTTTGGTCGCGATACGGTACATACAGGTACTGAGCACGGGGCTCCAGCGTTTGGGTATAGCCCGGCGCTAACATGTTCATGTCGCGCTCGAAGATCATCTTGCCGTCAACTTTAAACTGCGGCATGACGCGGTTGGCGGAATCATCGAGCTTGTTAACGTTACTCGGGTTGTTGTTGTACCAATCCAGGTTAGTTTGCTGATAGTGCGTTGCCAGCAGTTTCGCTTCGGTATTGATACTTCCCCAGTTATTCGACAATGGCAGGTTGATGGTCGGTTCGAGGTGAACACGCGTCGCTTCTGGCATGTTGTCGTTGGAATTAACGAAATGGACCGCCTGCCCATAAATCCGGGTGTCAAACGGGCCCACGTCATTCTGGTAGTAGTTGACGTCTAACTGCGGCTGAGCGGAATAGCTACTGTTGTTCTGATCGTCAAAGACCTGGAACTGCTTGGTCGAAACTGTCGCATCAAAGTTTTGTACCGCATAGCCGACGCTGAATTTTTGCGTGGCGTAGCCGTCAGTACTGGAACCGTATTTATTATCAAAATCGTTAAAGTAGCTGGAATCGCTGACCTTGGTGTAGTCGACGTTAAAACGCCACACCTGATCCATTACACCGGCGTGCTGCCAGTAGAACAGCCAGCGGCGGGAATTGTCATCCTTCGGGTGTTCATCCTCGTACACTTTATCGGAATTCAGATAGTCGAACTCCATCAGACCTGCGCCCGCCTGGGTGAGGTAGCGGAATTCGTTCTCCCACATGATACCGCCACGACGATGTATATAATGCGGCGTGATGGTGGCGTCCATATTGGGCGCAATGTTCCAATAATACGGGAGATAGAACTCAAAATAGTTATTGGTAGAGTATTTTGCGTTCGGGATCAGGAAACCAGAGCGACGCTTATCGCCGACGGGTAACTGTAAATAAGGACTGTAAAAGACCGGAACCGGACCCAGTTTAAAACGGGCGTTCCAGATCTCTGCGACCTGTTCTTCACGGTCGTGAATGACTTCGCTACCGACGACGCTCCAGGTATTGGAACCTGGCAGACAGGAGGTGAAGCTACCGTTTTCCAGAATGGTATAGCGGTTTTCCCCACGCTGCTTCATCAGATCGGCTTTTCCGCGCCCCTGACGACCTACCATCTGATAATCACCTTCCCAGATGTTGGTATCTTTGGTATTCAGATTAGACCAGCCCTTCGGCCCCTTCAGAATAACCTGATTGTCATCATAATGGACATTGCCCAGCGCATCGACGGTACGAACTGGCTCCGGCTGGCCTTCTGCCTGCTTCTGATGAAGCTGCACTTCGTCGGCCTGCAGGCGGCTGTTACCCTGTGCGATGTCCACATTGCCGGTAAACACCGCGTCATCCGGGTAATTCCCTTTCGCGTTGTCAGCAGTGATGGTGACGGGTAATTCATTAGTCTCGCCCTGTACCAGAGGACGGTCATAGCTTGGCACGCCCAGCATACACTGTGAGGCGAGATCGGCTGCCAGACCCTGATGGCTATAGAGGGCGCTGGCAATCATGGTGGCCAGAAGAGTGGGAATACGTTTTTTCATACGTTGTATTTATTGTTCCATCATCAGTAGCGTCGCGCGTGACAAACGGTCACAGCCTAACTTATCTCATCTTCACTTCGCTAGTATTAATCCTGCCCATTTTATCCCGCCACCTTTCAAGCTGCATCTTCGTTCCAGACGAATTGGTCACTGCGTTGCCGCCTTGTTGCAACTCGAAATCCAACGGGTATAGCGTTTGTGGTGTTAGGCACGGCATAGAATGACAGGTATGATAATGCAAATTATAGGCGATGTCCCACAATTGACCGCAGCCGTAAATCGGTAAAAGCACCTTATATTGTGGGACATATCCTGGCTGAGAGCAGAAAGATTTGGGGAGTCTATGCAGTATTGGGGAAAGATAATTGGTGTCGCCGTGGCCTTAATGATGGGCGGCGGCTTCTGGGGTGTGGTTCTGGGCCTGTTAGTTGGCCACATGTTCGACAAAGCCCGCATGCGCAAAATGGCGTGGTTTGCCAACCAGCGTGAACGCCAGGCGCTGTTTTTTGCCACCACTTTTGAGGTGATGGGGCATCTGACCAAATCCAAAGGTCGCGTCACGGAAGCCGATATCCATATCGCCAGTCAATTGATGGATCGAATGAATTTGCACGGCGATTCGCGTACCGCTGCGCAACATGCCTTCCGGGTGGGAAAATCGGACAATTACCCATTACGTGAAAAAATGCGTCAGTTTCGCAGCGTCTGTTTTGGTCGCTTCGATCTGATCCGCATGTTTCTGGAGATTCAGATCCAGGCAGCTTTTGCCGATGGGTCGTTGCATCCGAACGAGCGTGAAGTGCTGTATGTGATTGCTGAAGAGTTGGGGATCTCACGTACCCAATTTGATCAGTTTCTGCGCATGATGCAGGGCGGCGCCCAGTTTGGCGGCGGATATCAGCAGCAGTCCGGCGGCGGTGGCTGGCAGCAGGCGCAACGCGGTCCGACGCTGGAAGACGCCTGCAATGTGCTGGGTGTGAAAGCGACCGATGATGCGACCACCATTAAGCGCGCATACCGTAAGCTGATGAGCGAGCACCATCCGGACAAACTGGTGGCGAAAGGCCTGCCGCCAGAAATGATGGAAATGGCGAAGCAAAAAGCACAGGAAATTCAAAAAGCTTACGAGCTAATTAAAGAACAGAAAGGTTTTAAATAATCGTTATGCCGGATGGCAGCTAGCGCCTTATCCGGCCTACGTTAATGAATGTAGGCCGGGCAAGCGAAGCACCCGGCCTAAATGGGGCCTGCGTTTAAAAATCTGCCGGAACTTTAAACGTCATACTGTTGCCGTATTCGGGATGCGTGATAGTTAACATCTCTGCGTGCAGCAGCAGGCGCGGCGCTAACGCCAGGACCTGTGGCGGGGCGTAGAAGCGGTCGCCCAGAATCGGATGCCCTAATGCCAGCATATGCACACGCAACTGGTGGGAGCGTCCGGTAATGGGTTTGAGCACGACCCGGGCGGTGTTATCTTCCGCAAACTCCACCACTTCATACTCGGTCTGCGCCGATTTTCCGGTCTCATAACACACTTTCTGCTTTGGCCGATTCGGCCAGTCGCAAATCAGCGGTAAATCAACCAGCCCCTCGGCCGGAGCGGGATGTCCCCAGACGCGTGCGACATACTGTTTCTTCGGCTCGCGTTCGCGAAACTGGCGCTTTAGCTCGCGCTCTGCCGCTTTAGTTAGCGCCACTACAATCACGCCGCTGGTTGCCATATCCAGACGATGTACGGATTCAGCCTGCGGGTAATCGCGCTGAATACGCGTCATCACGCTGTCTTTGTGTTCATCCAGACGACCCGGCACGGACAACAAGCCGCTCGGCTTGTTGACCACCATAATGTGCTCATCCTGATACAGGATAACCAGCCAGGGTTCCTGCGGCGGATTATAGTTTTCCATCCCCATGTCAGGCTCCGTTACTGATGCGTCACGACGATCAGGCGCAGGGCATCCAGACGCCATCCCGCCTGATCCAGGCTTTCCATCACCAGCTGACGATTGCTTTCAATGGCGCTGAGTTCGTCATCACGGATGTTCGGGTTAACGGCACGCAGCGCTTCCAGACGGGAGAGTTCAGCCGTCAGCTTCTCGTCCGCTTCTTTGCGCGCCGCGTCGATCAGCGCGCGGGCCGATTTTTCTACCTGCGCTTCACCGAGTTGCAGAATGGCATGCACATCCTGCTGTACGGCGTTGACCAGTTTACTGCCGGTGTGGCGGTTAACGGCGCTGAGCTGACGGTTAAAGGTTTCGAATTCAACCTGCGCGGCAAGGTTGTTGCCGTTTTTGTCCAGCAGCATGCGTACCGGGGTTGGCGGCAGGAAGCGGTTTAACTGCAGCTGTTTTGGCGCTTGCGCTTCAACGACGTAGACCAGTTCAACCAGCAGAGTACCGACTGGTAATGCTTTGTTTTTCAGCAAAGAAATGGTGCTGCTTCCTGTGTCGCCGGAGAGGATCAGATCCAGACCATTACGGATCAGCGGATGCTCCCAGGTAATAAACTGCGCGTCTTCACGCGACAGGGCAACATCACGCTCAAACGTAATGGTACAGCCATCTTCCGGCAGCCCAGGGAAATCCGGCACCAGCATATGATCGGACGGTGTCAGCACGATCAAATTGTCGCCACGGTCATCCTGATTAATACCAACGATATCAAACAGGTTCATGGCGAAGGCGATCAGGCTGGTATCGTCGTCCTGTTCTTCAATACTCTCAGCCAGCGCCAGCGCTTTTTCGCCGCCGTTAGAGTGAATCTCCAGCAGGCGATCGCGACCTTGCTCCAGCTGCGCTTTCAGCGCGTCATGCTGTTCGCGACAGGTTTTGATCAGATCGTCAAAGCCATCGGTGTTTTCTGGCTCAGCCAGGTAGCCGATTAGATTGTTATATACCGTGTCATAGATGGTACGTCCGGTCGGGCAAGTGTGTTCGAACGCATCCAGACCTTCGTGGTACCAACGCACCAGCACGGATTGCGCGGTTTTTTCCAGGTATGGAACGTGGATCTGGATATCATGCACCTGACCAATACGGTCCAGACGGCCAATACGCTGTTCCAGCAGGTCCGGATTGAAAGGCAGATCAAACATCACCAGATGGCTGGCGAACTGGAAGTTACGCCCTTCGGAGCCGATTTCAGAGCACAGCATCACCTGGGCACCGCTATCTTCTTCGCTAAACCAGGCCGCAGCGCGGTCACGTTCAATGATCGACATCCCTTCATGGAACACGGCGGCGCGGATACCTTCGCGCTCGCGCAGAACCTGCTCCAGTTGAAGCGCAGTGGTGGCTTTCGCACAGATGACCAGAACTTTTTGCGAGCGGTGGCTGGTCAGGTAGCCCATCAGCCATTCCACGCGCGGGTCAAAGTTCCACCAGGTGCCGGTGTCGCCTTCGAATTCCTGATAAATCTGCTCCGGGTAGAGCATGTCGCGCGCGCGGTCTTCCGCACTCTTACGCGCGCCCATAATGCCGGAGACTTTAATGGCCGTCTGGTATTGGGTTGGCAACGGCAATTTGATGGTATGCAGCTCGCGTTTAGGGAAGCCTTTCACACCGTTACGGGTATTTCGGAACAGCACGCGGCTGGTGCCGTGGCGGTCCATCAGCATCGAAACCAGCTCCTGACGCGCGCTCTGGGCGTCTTCGCTGTCGCTGTTTGCCGCCTGCAATAACGGCTCAATGTCCTGTTCGCCAATCATGTCACCTAACATGTTCAGCTCATTGTTACTCAGCTTGTTGCCAGCCAGTAACATGGCGACGGCGTCGGCGACCGGACGGTAATTTTTCTGTTCTTCAACAAACTGGGCGAAATCGTGGAAGCGGCTTGGATCCAGTAGGCGCAGGCGCGCAAAGTGGCTTTCCAGGCCCAGCTGTTCCGGCGTTGCGGTCAGCAGCAGGATGCCAGGTACGCGCTCTGCCAGCTGTTCAACGGCCATATATTCACGGCTGGGCGCGTCTTCGCTCCACACCAGGTGATGGGCTTCATCGACAATCAGCAGATCCCACTCGGCATCACACAGGTGCTCCAGACGCTGTTTACTGCGACGGGCAAAGTCCAGCGAACAGATAACCAACTGTTCGGTTTCAAACGGGTTGTAGGCATCGTGCTGCGCTTCTGCATAACGCTCATCATCAAACAGCGCAAAGCGCAGGTTGAAACGACGCAGCATTTCGACCAGCCACTGGTGCTGTAACGTCTCCGGGACGATGATCAGCACGCGCTCCGCGGCGCCTGACAGCAGCTGTTGATGCAGGATCATCCCAGCTTCAATGGTTTTACCTAAACCCACTTCGTCTGCCAGCAGCACGCGAGGGGCATGACGACGGCCGACATCATGGGCAATGTTGAGCTGGTGGGGGATCAAGCTGGTACGTTGGCCACGCAAGCCACTCCACGGCATACGGTACTGCTCGCTCTGAAATTTACGTGCGCGATAGCGCAGCGCAAAGCGGTCCATACGGTCAATCTGGCCGGCAAACAGGCGATCCTGGGGTTTACTGAAAACCAGTTTGCTGTCGAGCAGCACTTCACGCAGCGTTACACCGGTTTCTTCGGTATCAAGGCGGGTTCCGATATAGGCAAGCAGGCCGTTTTCTTCTTTTACTTCATCGACATGCAGTTGCCAGCCTTCATGGCTCGTGATCGTGTCGCCAGGGTTGAACATCACGCGGGTCACGGGGGAATCACTGCGCGCATACAGACGGTTTTCACCCGTCGATGAGAAAAGTAAAGTGACGGTTCGCGCATCCATGGCGACAACAGTACCAAGTCCCAATTCGCTTTCTGTATCGCTGATCCAGCGTTGACCAAGTGTAAAAGGCATATATGTTCGGCTCTATATCTTTAATTGCAGGCAATACTCGTCATTTTCCGGGCTAGTCCCCGTTATTGAGAGCATATGACCCCGCTACCAGGCTAATAAATCAGTGGTAGGGGTGTTAAATGGGTCCAGGAATGGAAAGGGCGCTATGGTACTGGATGGCGGCGGTTTCGTCACGCGTCAAAATAACCCCAGTTGTCCTGTGAGTAGTGTAGCAAAATTATCGTCAATAAAGGGAAGAATTCCCTCGGCAACCGGCTGGATCTGGCGGGTCAGATAATGCTCGTAATCAAGTGCAGATAGCTGATAATCAACAGGTTCAGGTCCATTTATCGTCCAGACATATTTAATCGTGCCACGATTCTGATACTGCTGCGGACGCCCCAGTTTGACGTTCTGCTCATCGGCGAGCCGTGCGGCGCGAACGTGCGGCGGAACATTCCGCTGGTATTCGCTCAACGGGCGGCGCAGGCGTTTGCGGTACACCAGGTGTTCATCCAGTTCACCCGCCATCAGACGGTCGATAGTCTCGCGAACAAACTCTTGATAAGGCTCGTTACGAAAAATTCGCAGGTACAGCTCCTGCTGAAACTGCTGGGCCAGCGGCGTCCAGTCGGTGCGTACCGTTTCCAGACCTTTAAATACCATGCGTTGCTCAGCACCTGACTGAATCATTCCGGCGTAGCGTTTTTTGCTGCCGGTATCTGCACCGCGAATGGTCGGCATCAGAAAGCGACAAAAGTGGGTTTCAAATTCCAGCTCCAGCGCGCTGGTCAGGTTTTGCTGCTTCAGCGATTGCGCCCACCAGTTGTTGACATAGCTCACCAGCTCCCGACCAATCCGGGCCGCATCGTCTTCCGAGTGCGCCTTTTTAAGCCAGACAAAGGTGGAGTCGGTGTCGCCATAGATGACGTCGTAACCCTGAGCCTCAATCAGCGCTTTGGTCTGACGCATGATCGCGTGACCGCGCATGGTGATAGACGAAGCCAGCCTCGGGTCGAAAAAGCGGCAGGCGGTGGTGCCAAGCACGCCGTAAAACGCGTTCATGATGATTTTCAGCGCCTGTGAGAGCGGCTTATTGCCGCGGCGTTTGGCTTCATCACGCCCATGCCAGATCTGGGTAACAATTTCCGGCAGACAGTGCTTTTCGCGTGAGAACCAGGCGTCAAGGAACCCCTCGGTACTGTGTGCCTGATCCGGCTGTGCCATCCCTTCGATAAGTCCCACTGGATCGATCAAAAAAGTACGAATAATTGACGGGTACAGGCTTTTGTAATCCAGCACCAGCACGGAGTCGTACAAACCCGGGCGCGAGTCCATCACGTAGCCACCGGGGCTGGCGTGCGCGGGAACTTCCCCCAGATTCGGTGCCACATAGCCCGCCCGGTGCATTCGCGGTAGGTAGAGATGGCCGAAGGCGGCAACGGAACCGCCGTGCCGGTCGACCGGCAGGCCGTTTACCGTCGATCGTTCCAGCAAAAATGGCATGATCTCGGTTTTATGAAAAATACGCGTGACCAGCTCACAGTCTTTGAGATTGTAGGTGGCGAGTGCGGGCTTATCCTGGGCAAACCGGCGATCTATTTCGTCCATCCTGTCCCAGGGATTATCTATCGACTTCCCTTCGCCCAGCAGCTCCTGTGACACCGTTTCCAGCGAAAAGGATGAGAAATTCCAGAATGCGGATTTAAGCGCCTCAATGCCGTCGATAATCAGGCGACCTTTAGCCTGCGCGAAGAATACGCCGTTTTTGAAGCCATGTTCGCGCCACTCCAGCTCGCTATTGTCACGGCCAAAACGCAGGGGAATGCGGTAACGTTCAGCATGCTTTTGCAGGACGCGTAAATCGAATTGCACGACGTTCCAGCCGATTACCACATCAGGATCGTGACGGGCAATCCAGTCGTTGAGCTTTTCCAGTAACTGCGGGCGGCTTGCGACATATTCAAGTTCAAAATCCAGCGCTGAGGCATCGCCGTTTGCCGGACCGAGCATGTAGACAATACGCTGCCCACAGCCTTCAAGGCCGATACAGTAGAGTTCGCCGTGGCGCGTGGTTTCGATATCCAGCGAGACCCATTTCAGCGGCGGTCGATAGTCAGGGTTCGGCTTCAACCGGGCATTAACCAGCGTACCGTTATGTCTGTCGCCTTCAACCCAAACAGGCGAGGTGATAAAACGCTCCATCAGATACCGTTCCGGCGGACGCACGTCGGCCTCGTAGACGGTAATTGCGTTTTCACGCAGCAGCTTTTCCAGCCGCATGAGCTGGCGATGTGAGCAGCAATACAGGCCGGAAACGGGCTGGCGGTGGAAGTCTTGCAATTGCAGCGGCGTCAGACGATAGCCGTTTTCATTGCGTAATAATGACGCTACGCGAGAAACCTGACTGACAGGAATAAACGCGACCGACTCCTGAGGAGCGAGCGTGACCTGTAGCGGCCCGTCGTCAGTAGCCAGCCAGAATGAGACCTCAGTTCCCTGCGGGGTATCCCGCCAGTGCCGGGTTAAAATAAAGCCTGCCTGCGCCACGCTGTGTATCCATTAAAAAACCAGGCATTATTATAGCCTGGTTTACACGATTGTACTGTTATTTTGTACAGTTAAAAATGAGAACTGCGGGCAGTTATTGTGACAATAAAAGTAAAATGCCCTCCGCAGTAAAAGTGTTACAGGATAGGCTTTGATATTTAATAAATGAATGCCTTAATTTAAAACTTTTCCTTGAATTATTTTATTGGCCTGTCATGGCTATTTGTATCTATTATTCTTTTGTAATTATATTTGTTTCATAAATTGGAAGTCCGTTTCAGGATTTTTATGTCATTTTCGGAATCGTGCTCGTACGGTTTTGTTACTCATCCCTCGGTTCAGGAAAAATGGTTATTTTTTTTATTTGTTTTTATTCATGGTTAGTGTAACTATTTTAATCAAACACTCGGGTTACCAGATTGAATATAATATATTTTTATGGCTTGCTATTGTCTGGATAAAAACGGATTTTCGGTTCGATTTCGTCGGGAATATCTCTCTGTATAATTTGCTTTTTATCGCTGAATATAATTTTATTCATCTGATAGCTCGGGTGTTTTATATCAATAGCTTGGGTGCGTAGTGTTATGGAGGCCTATTATGGATATTTATACTCAGGCGTTACAGGTAGGATATGATCACTATTTATTTGTTAATACTCAGTTATCTAACCCTACAATTAAATCAGTAAGTCAATATATTGAGTATAGAACGTGGTCAGGTCAAATTTGGCGTACTGAGGTTATTGAACGTGGGAATGCTTTCTTTCACTGGCAAGGGCATGACAGAATAAATGGTCATCGTGATACGGTGATTAATTATCTGTTGAATGGACAGCGCTGGCAGTCAACGATTACAGATTACATTTTCTTTCATTCACTGGATGGTGAATGAGGCGCAGGGACATTATGACAACGTGATTAAATACGTTTGTGCTAATAACTGTGTGTATCGAAGTGCGTTTGCGGAATATATAAAGGAATAACCAGAGAGCGCGCCACCGAGATTCCGGGCGCGCTCAGATTGTTTTCACTGGCCGTAGTAGGCTTTTGCGCCGTGTTTACGTAGGTAATGTTTATCTAACAGGGTTTGCTGCATATCCGGCAATTGCGGCGCGAGCTGGCGACAGAAGATCCCCATGTAGGCGACTTCTTCCAGCACGATGGCGTTGTGTACCGCATCTTCGGCGTTTTTTCCCCACGCAAACGGACCGTGAGAGTGCACCAGCACGCCAGGCATCTGCGAAGCGTCAATGCCTTGTTTCTCAAAGGTTTCAACGATCACGTTACCGGTTTCCCACTCATATTCGCCGTTGATTTCTTCCTCGGTCATTTTCCGTGTGCAGGGAATCGATCCGTAGAAATAGTCCGCATGAGTGGTACCCGTGGCTGGAATCGACTGGCCCGCCTGCGCCCAGATGGTCGCATGACGCGAATGGGTATGAACAATGCCGCCAATGGTCGGGAATGCCTGATACAGCAGACGGTGCGTTGGGGTATCAGAGGAGGGTTTCTTCGCACCTTCTACAACCTCACCGGTGGCGATACTGACTACGACCATATCTTCTGCGGTCATAACGCTGTAATCGACCCCGGAAGGTTTTATCACAAACACGCCGCGCTCGCGATCGACGGCACTCACGTTCCCCCAGGTCAAGGTAACCAGGTGGTGCTTAGGCAACGCCAGATTGGCTTCCAGCACCTGACGTTTGAGATCTTCTAACATGTTGATTCCTCTGTGCCGGATGGCGGGCAAGCGCAGAGCCATCCGGCAACAACATAATTAACGTTTAAAACCGTAATAGACGTCGTTCCAGCGCAGCGCGTCCTTAAAGGCCGGCAGGCGGGTATCGTTGTCGATCACGGCGATCTCGATATCGTGCATTTCAGCGAACTGGCGCATATCGTTCAGATCCAGCGCGTGGCTGAAGACGGTGTGGTGCGCGCCACCGGCCAGGATCCAGGCTTCAGATGCGGTCGGCAGATCAGGCTGGGCTTTCCACAATGCGTTAGCCACCGGCAGTTTCGGCAGGGAGTGCGGTGTTTGAACCGTGTCGATGCAGTTAACCAGCAGACGATAGCGATCGCCAAGATCGATCAGGCTGGCAACGACTGCCGGGCCAGTTTTGGTGTTGAAGATCAAACGAGCGGGATCGTCTTTACCACCAATGCCGAGATGCTGAACATCGAGGATCGGTTTATCTTCCACCGCGATGGACGGGCACACTTCCAGCATGTGCGAGCCGAGCACCAGATCGTTGCCTTTCTCGAAGTGGTAGGTGTAATCCTCCATAAATGAGGTGCCGCCCTGCAGACCGGTTGACATCACCTTCATGATGCGAAGCAGAGCGGCGGTTTTCCAGTCGCCTTCGCCCGCAAAGCCGTAGCCTTGCTGCATCAGACGCTGTACGGCCAGACCCGGGAGCTGTTTCAGGCCGTGTAAATCTTCAAATGTCGTGGTAAAGGCGTGGAATCCGCCCTGTTCCAGGAAGCGCTTCATCCCCAGTTCAATACGGGCCGCTTCCAGTACGTTTTGACGTTTCTCACCGTGGACTTGCGTTGCCGCCGTCATGGTGTAAGTGCTTTCATACTCATCGATTAGCGCGTTGATTTCGCCGTCGCTAATGGAGTTCACTACCTGCACCAGATCGCCTACGGCCCAGGTATTTACCGAGAAGCCGAATTTGATCTGCGCAGCGACTTTATCGCCATCGGTGACCGCGACTTCACGCATGTTGTCGCCAAAACGGCAGACTTTCAGATGGCGGGTATCCTGTTTGGACACGGCCTGGCGCATCCAGGAGCCGATGCGTTCGTGCGCTTGTTTGTCCTGCCAGTGACCGGTGACCACGGCGTGCTGTTGACGCATACGTGCGCCGATGAAGCCGAACTCACGGCCGCCGTGCGCGGTCTGGTTCAGGTTCATAAAGTCCATATCAATGCTGTCCCACGGCAGGGCGGCGTTGAACTGGGTATGGAATTGCATCAGCGGCTTGTTGAGGATAGTCAGACCGTTAATCCACATTTTGGCCGGAGAGAAAGTGTGCAGCCAGACCACCAGACCTGCGCAGCGATCGTCGTAGTTAGCGTCACGACAAATAGCGGTAATCTCGTCAGGTGAAGTACCCAGCGGTTTTAAAACCAGTTTGCAGGGCAGTTTAGCTTCAGTATTCAGCGCGTTAACGACGTGCTCGGCATGTTGGGTTACCTGACGCAGGGTTTCAGGGCCATACAGATGCTGGCTACCAATCACAAACCACACTTCATAGTTATCAAAAATCGTCATTGTCGTGTCCTTAATGTGTCAGGGTTGCCTGGTCTACCGGGGTTTGTTGCGCCGGAGCGGCAGTCGGAAGGTATTGTTGTTCAGCGCTTATCGCCCACTGCTGGTAGCGGCGGTAAAGCTGTTCAAAACGTTGAGCCTGCTCTGGTCGAGGTTGCAGCGTGTTTTCCACGGCGCTTGCCATCTGTTGCTGAGCGGCTGGGATATCGGTGTGTACTTTCGCGGCAACGGCGGCAAAGATAGCCGCACCGAGTGCGCAGCACTGGTCTGAAGCGACAATCTGTAGCGGACGGTTGAGCACGTCACAGCAGGCCTGCATGATGACCGGATTTTTACGGGCGATGCCGCCTAGCGCCATTACGTTGTTAACCGCAATGCCTTGTTCGGTGAAGCATTCCATGATGGCGCGTGCACCAAAGGCGGTGGCGGCAATCAGACCGCCGAACAGCGCTGGCGCGTCGGTTGCCAGATTCAGATCGGTAATCACCCCTTTCAGACGCTGGTTGGCATTGGGCGTACGGCGACCGTTGAACCAGTCGAGCACCACCGGCAAATGATCCAGCGACGGATTTCTCGCCCAGGCTTCGGTTAGCGCTGGTAGCAGCTGTTTTTGGCTGGCTTTAATCTGGGTCTTCAGCTCCGGGTGTTGCGTGGCAAGCTGCTCCAGCGGCCAGCTCAGCACACGGCTAAACCAGGCATAGATATCGCCGAACGCGGACTGGCCTGCCTCGAGGCCAATAAAATGCGGCACCACGCTGCCATCAACCTGGCCGCAAATGCCTTTCACCGCGCGCTCGCCGACGCTGTGTTTGTCAGCAATCAGAATGTCGCAGGTCGACGTGCCAATGACTTTCACCAGCGTATTGGGCTGTGCGCCCGCGCCGACTGCGCCCATATGGCAGTCAAAAGCGCCGCCTGCAATCACCACGCTTTCCGGTAGTCCCAGACGCTGCGCCCACTCGGCGCACAGGGTGCCAACCGGCAGGTCGGCTGTGAAGGTATCGGTAAACATCGGGTATTGCAGATGGCGGTTGAGGATGGGGTCGAGTTCGTCAAAGAAACTGGCTGGCGGTAGACCACCCCAGCTTTCATGCCACAGGGATTTATGCCCGGCGCTGCAGCGACCGCGACGAATATCCTGTGGACGTACGGTATTAGAGAGCAGGGCCGGAACCCAATCGCACAGTTCAATCCACGAAACCGCGGCCTCGGCAACCGCGTGGTCCTGACGGGTCACATGCAGGATTTTGGCCCAGAACCATTCGCTGGAATAAATACCGCCGATATAGCGGGAGTAATCGATCTTGCCCGGTGTGTGGCACAGACGGGTAATTTCTTCAGCTTCTTCTACTGAGGTGTGATCTTTCCACAGGACAAACATTGCATTTGGGTTTTCAGCGAACTCCGGACGCAACGCCAGTACGTTGCCGTCGGCATCGATGGGGGCCGGGGTTGAACCGGTGCTGTCAACGCCAATCCCGACCACTTCCGCACGCTGTTTAACGCTCAGTTCGGCCAGCACGGTTTTCAGCGCCGCTTCCATTGATTCAATGTAGTCGCGTGGATGATGGCGAAACTGGTTGTTTGGACCATCGCAATACTGTCCTTCCTGCCAACGTGGGTACCACTCTACGCTGGTGGCGATTTCTTCACCGGTGGCACATTCCACTGCCAAAGCGCGTACTGAATCACTGCCAAAATCGAGGCCAATTGCAATCGCCATCGTCTTACTCCATCCAAAAATACGGGTATGGATAAACAGTAGTTAGTAGGGATAAAAACCGTCAGGCAGGATTCGCTAATCTTATGGACTAAAATGCTGTGGCATCACAAAGTGTGACGCCGTGCAAATAATCAATGTGGACATTTCTGCCGTAGTTATAGACACTTTTGTTAGCCGATTTTAACGTTGGCGCAGTACATATTTTTTACAAAGTGCTTTTCACAAGCGGGGTTGATGGTCCATTACCGCAAACACAGCGGCCCGCAGGGGCGACGGCAATGATGTCTGGCGTAATATGGACAAATTGTTTCTTAGCAGAACATAGGGAGTATTGAAATTATGGCTGAAACGCAAAACGATCCCCTGCTGCCAGGTTATTCGTTTAACGCGCATTTGGTGGCCGGATTAACCCCCATAGAGGCGAACGGATACCTGGATTTTTTTATCGACAGGCCGCTGGGTATGAAGGGCTATATCCTCAATCTCACTATCCGTGGCGAAGGGGTTATCAATAATCAGGGCAAACAATTTGTCTGTCGGCCTGGCGATATTTTGCTGTTTCCGCCCGGAGAAATTCACCACTACGGACGCCATCCTGATGCCAGTGAGTGGTATCACCAGTGGGTTTACTTTCGCCCACGCGCCTACTGGCAGGAGTGGCTGACCTGGCCGGCCATTTTTGCCCAGACTGGATTCTTTCGCCCGGATGAAGCACATCAGCCGCATTTTAACGAACTGTTTGGGCAGATAATCAACGCCGGGCAGGGAGAAGGTCGCTATTCCGAACTGCTGGCGATTAATTTACTGGAACAGTTATTGCTCCGACGTATGGAAGCCATTAATGAATCGCTGCATCCCCCCATGGACAACCGCGTGCGCGACGCCTGCCAGTACATCAGCGATCACCTGGCGGACAGTAATTTTGATATTGCCAGCGTCGCACAGCACGTCTGCCTGTCGCCTTCCCGTTTGTCGCATCTGTTCCGTCAGCAGTTGGGTATCAGCGTATTAAGCTGGCGCGAGGATCAGCGTATCAGCCAGGCCAAGCTATTGCTGAGTACCACTCGTATGCCCATTGCTACGGTGGGGCGCAATGTTGGCTTTGACGATCAGCTCTATTTTTCTCGCGTTTTCAAAAAATGTACCGGCGCCAGTCCGAGCGAGTTTCGCGCCGGATGTGAATAAAAAGTGAATGATGTGTCCTGAAAGTTGTCATAACTCGCAATCTATTCAGACAATTGATGGCTTGACGAAGTTGAGACGGGTTATCAAAATCCCTGCTTCGTAAATCTGACGGACACATTATGCAAGCATTGCTGGAACACTTTATTCTTCAGTCCGCCCTGTACTCCCTGATCGCCGTACTGCTGGTGGCCTTTCTGGAGTCACTGGCGCTGGTTGGTCTGATTCTGCCCGGTACCGTGATGATGGCGGGGCTGGGGGCGCTGATTGGCAGTGGCGAACTGAACTTCTGGCATGCCTGGCTTGCGGGCATCATTGGTTGCCTGTTGGGGGACTGGATCTCTTTCTGGTTGGGCTGGCGCTTTAAAAAGCCGCTGCATCGTTGGTCGTTCATGAAAAAGAACAAGGCGTTGCTGGATAAAACCGAGCACGCGCTGCATCAGCACAGCATGTTTACCATTCTGGTGGGGCGTTTTGTGGGACCGACGCGTCCGCTGGTGCCAATGGTGGCGGGCATGCTGGATCTGCCTGTCGCTAAATTTATCGTCCCGAATATTATTGGTTGCGTACTGTGGCCGCCGTTCTACTTCCTGCCGGGGATCCTGGCGGGGGCGGCAATTGATATTCCTTCTGAGATGCAGAGCGGGGATTTTAAATGGTTGCTGCTGGCGACGGCGCTGTTGCTATGGGTAGGGGGCTGGTTTTGCTGGCGACTGTGGCGTAGCGGCAAAGCGGCAGTCGATCGCTTAGCCGCGTATTTCCCCCGCAGCCGTTTACTGTATCTGGCGCCGTTGACGCTTGGGATCGGCGTGGTTGCGCTGGTGGCGTTACTGCGCCATCCGCTGATGCCGGTGTATATTGATATTCTGCGTAAAGTCGTGGGTTTCTGAGGATTCTTTTGCCGGATGGCGCTGACGCTTATCCGGCCTGGGAAATCAATCACTCGGCTTTGATGCCCAAGAGCGTCGAGGCGCTGGCCTGACCGCTTAATAACTCATCCGTTTTGCCCTGCCAGGCGATGCGCCCGTCGGCGACCACAATCGAACGGGACGCAATTCGCGCCGCATCTTCTACGCTGTGGGACACCATCAGCAACGTAAGCTGTTTATCGCGACAGACCTCGGCAACCAGCGTTAACATCTCCTGGCGCAGGGCGGGATCGAGCGCAGAGAACGGTTCATCAAGCAGCAAAATGGGTTGTTCCCGCACCAGGCAACGCGCCAGCGCTACGCGCTGTCGCTGACCGCCGGAAAGCTCACCGGGGAGGCGCTCCAGCAGTGAGTCGATCCCCATTTGCTGGGCGATGTGATGCATTTTCTCCCGCTGCGATGCATTCAGCTTCAATCCCGGGTTAAGGCCCAGGCCGATGTTTTGCTGCACGCTCAGGTGGCTGAACAGGTTATTTTCCTGAAACAGCATCGAAACGGGGCGGCGTGAGGGAGGCGTGGCGGTGTGATCTTCACCTTCAATCAACATGGTACCGCTGGCAGGCGTGAGGAAGCCGGCGATCAGATTCAGCAGCGTACTTTTCCCGGCGCCGCTGGGCCCGAGGATCGCGACCTGCTCACCGCGTGCGATCGACAGCGTAAAGCGCATCGGCAAATGGTGATAAAGCCATGTGATATCAATCAGTTTTAACATTTCGACCCGGCAATTTCTCAATAACGGTAAACAGCGTAAAGCACAGGATCAGCAGCAATAACGCCGTAACTGCGCCATCCTGACTGCGATAAGAGCCAATCTGCTGATATAAATAAAACGGCAGGGTGCGGAAATCCTCATTACCAAATAGCGCGACCACGCCAAAATCGCCAATCGACAGCACGCAGGCAAAAGCCATCGCCTGCGCCAGCGGGCGCTTCAGGGTGCGCAGTTCAACCACTTTCAGACGCGACCATCCCTCAATTCCCAACGACTGGCACAACATACTGTAGCGGGCGGTGATGTCCCGCATTGGGTTTTCCAGTACCTTCAGCGCGTAAGGGATCGCCATCAGCGCATTGGTAAAAATGACAATCCCGTCGGCTGATTCGGGGAGTCCAATGGTGTTATTGAGCAGCAGAAAGAAGCCGGTTGCCAGCACGATGCCCGGCATGGCGAGGATCATCATGCCGCTAAGTTCCAGCATCTGACCTGCCAGCACCTGCTGTCGGGCACGCAGTTCACGACTGCTCCATAACAGCATCATGGTGAGAACTACGCACAACGCACCTGCCGCCAGCGCAATGCGCAGCGAGGTTCCCAGTGCGTGCCACAGTACAGGTTGCTTAAGAACATCCAGCATATGGCGGTTAATACCATCGACAATTACCGCCAGCAGCGGCGGCAGCAGTAGCAGCAGGGCCAGAATAATCAGCAGCGCGTCTGCCAGGCGGCTGTGCAGACGATCGTCGGGATCGCGCCAGCCCTGAACCAGCGTGGTACCGGGGGCAATGGCGCGGCTCAGACGTTGGCTGAAGAGCACCAGCGCTAAACAACAAACCATCTGGATCAACGCCAACATGGCGGCGCGGGCGGGATCGTAATCGAAGTTCAGCGCCTGATAAATTGCCAGCTCGATGGTAGTGGCCTGCGGTCCACCGCCCAGCGACAAAACGGTGGCGAAGCTGGCGAAACAGAGCATAAAGATGAGCGCCGCGACGGGAAGGATTTGCCGACGCAGCCACGGCCATTCAACAAAGCGGAAGAAATGCCAGCCGCGCAGACCTAACTGAGCGGCTAACTGTCGCTGTTCGCCGGGAATATTCTCCAGAGACTGCAACAGCAGACGACTGGCCATCGGCAGGTTGAAAAAGACGTGCGCCAGCAGAATGCCCTGCAGACCGTACGGCGAAAACGTCCATTCCAGCCCGAATGTATGCCAGATCGAGGCCAGCCAGCCCTGACGACCGTACACGCTAAGAATACCGAAGACCGCGACCAGCACTGGCAGGATTAACGTCATCGCGCACAGGCGCAGCAGCGCCAGTCGTCCTGGAAAACGGCGGCGATAGAGCGCTCTGGCAAGGAAAATCGCCGGGATGACCGACAGCACTGCGGATAAAAAAGCCTGCCAGAAAGAAAAGCGCACCACGTGCCACAGGTAGTCGTCTTGCCACAGTGAGCGCCACTCCCCCCGTGGGGCGTTAAACCACAGCGCCAGAAACGCGGCCAGGGCAACGGCCACCATCAGCGTGGCGGCGGTAAGCCCTGGAACCAGCCAGCCGGGAATTAACGGCTGACGGCGCGTTGCCATTCGCTAATCCATGCCTGGCGTTGAGCCGCAACCTGCTGCGGCGTAAATTCCAGCGCGGTGGCTGGCTTATTCAGTTGCTCGAATCCAGACGGCAGGGCGACCTGGGTTACCGGATACATCCAGTTACCGGTCGGAATCGCGTTCTGGAAGGCCGGAGACACCATAAACTTGAGGAATTTCTCGGCCAGTTCCGGCTGTTTGCTGGCCGCAGTACGGGCGGCGACTTCTACCTGCAAATAGTGGCCTTCGCTAAAGTTGGCTGCGACGTAGTTGTCTTTTTTCTCGGCGATGATGTGATAGGCCGGAGAGGTGGTGTAGCTGAGTACCAGGTCGCTTTCGCCTTTCAGGAACAGGCCGTAGGCTTCACTCCAGCCCTTGGTGACCGTGACGGTTTTTGCCGAAAGCGCGCGCCAGGCCTCCGGCGCCTTATCGCCATAGACTTTTTGCATCCATAGCAGCAGGCCCAGCCCCGGCGTGCTGGTACGCGGGTCCTGATAAATGACGCGCCATTTTTGATCGCTCTCTACCAGTTCTTTCAGGCTTTTGGGCGGATTCTTCAGCTTGTTCTTATCATAAACGAAGGCGAAATAGCCGTAATCAAACGGAACGAAGGTATCGTTTTTCCAGCCGCCGGGCACGTTTACGGCTTCACTTGCTACACCGCTTTTGGCAAACAGTTTGGTTTGGGTGGCGGCTTCCAGAAGGTTGTTATCGAGGCCCAGTACGACGTCAGCTTTACTGTTTTTTCCTTCCATGCGCAGGCGGTTAAGCAGCGAGACGCCATCTTCCAGCGCGACCAGTTTCAGTTCACAGTTGCAGTCAGCTTCAAAGGCTTTTTTTATTGTCGGGCCCGGGCCCCAGTCAGCTGCGAACGAGTCGTAGGTATAAATGGTCAGTACAGGTTTGGCGAAAGCAGGCGCTGCGCACAGCAGTAAAAGCGGAAGACATTTTTTAAACACTTTGCACCTCATAAAGTTGGGTGGCAAAGGACTTGAGTTGCAGCCTCAAATCCCTTCGCCGGCATTATCCGGATCAGGTTCGACGGGTATCTCTCAGCCCATACACTTCATCATTCACGCTGCCTCTGTGTTGGCTGCGTTACTCGGCCCATCTCCGGGCCTCGCCCCTTCGGGGCCGCTGCAAGCAGCGTTCAAATCTGCTCCCGGCAGATTTGTCGCTCACCCCAGTCACATAGTTATCTATGCTCCTGGGGACTCACTCGCTTGCCGCCTTGATGCATCATGAATGATTTTGTGTATGTTTTTATTTAGCACCCCGTTGAGAACGGCGTTAGTGTAATGATTTTGTTGCTATGCGGCAATCAAGAGCCGGATCTAAGGATCCGGTGGTGCAAACCACGCTGATTTAAAATCAAACCAGCCGAGGGTATTCATGCGTAATCCGCGCATACTGCGCTGTCCTTGAATGATGAGCCAGTGGTGGATCAGCGGCACAATGGCCTTTGTGGCGAGCAGCTGTTGGCACCATGCAGCCAGGCTCATTTCGCCCGTTCGCCAGCGAGCTGCATCGTTTTCCCAGTCCCGCGAGATACAGTTTTGCAGCAACGGGACTTCGCACAAATGGGCGAACAACGAGAAATCCAGCGGTAGGGTAAAGTTGGCGCTGTTGAGCCAGATATCGCTGACGATTTCACCCGCATGCCATTGATCGTAGTCGATCTCCTGAATATTTAACTGTACCTGATGCTCTGCCAGCAACGTCTTCATGATCTGCGCGATAATCCGATGTTCGATGTGATCGCGATAGTAGGTGATCGTCAGCGTTTCCAGTCCGGCGGGTTTTTCACCATGGCCGGGTTTGGCATGGTGCCAGCGGGGGAGCAAACCGTAGGCGGGAAACCACAGTCGCTGGAACTGTTCGTCGGCGTGGCAGATGAGATGGGTTGGCGAAAGAACGCGGCTAACCCAATCGCGAACCTCCTGATTAGCGCCACGGTGGGTGCGCGCATCAAACAGCAGGTAGTAGCAACCTTCCTCGAGGCGGCTTTCGATCGCCTTTTCATCCTCCGTGGGGCCTTTTAGCGTCAACCCACCGCCAGGCTCTTCACCGATATCGGGTAAAACCCAAACGTTAACTTCGTCGATCAGCGCCCGGTAGCCAAAGTAATCATCAAATGCATGAATTTTCAGTTGGTTATTGGTATTGCGCATCACCGCATAGGGACCAGTGCCAATTGGGTGGCTGGAGAAGTTGCTGAGCGTCTCCCATTCTCGCGGCAGGATCATGGCGGGGACTTGCCCCAATAGCCAGGGAAGCCAGCGGTCGGGTTGGGCGAGATGGATATCCAGCGTCCAGGCCGTGGGAGAAACGATCTGCGTGATGTGCGAGTACAGCGGCAGGGCGTTAATGCGCATCAGCGAGGTGATGACATCTTCCATTTCCAGTTCGCGGCCATGATGAAAATGAATCCCCGGACGCAGGAAGAATCGCCAGTGTAAAGGTGAAATCTGCTGCCAGTGATGGGCGATGTCCGCTTCCAGTTCCCCATTTTCCTCATTTACCCGAATTAAGGCGCTGAAGATTTGCCGGGCGATATGAGTTTCTGAACGGCGTAGCGCCGTACCGGGAAGCAGGTTGTGCATGGGACGATAATAGAGAACGCGCATGATGTGCCGCCCCTGGCGAAAACTGCGCCCCAGGTGAGAAACCAGCATCTGTCGTACGGCCGTTTTGTCACCGACCAGCTGCACCAGTTGATCGATGCGATCCTGTTCCAGCAGGTCTTCTGCCCGCTGCTGCTGGAGTGCCAGCCCGGTATAGAGGAAAGTCAGGCGCGAGCGTTTACCTCTCCCAACTTCGGCTTCCCACGTTAACCAGCCGCGTTCTTGCATGGTATTGAGCAGGGTACGCATATGGCGGCGCGAACAACTCAGCAGTTCCGCCAGCTCGTTCAGCGTCGTGTCTTGCGTTTTGCCGTCACAGCATTGCCACAGACGGATGAACTGTTGTTGCAGACGACCAGAAGACATAAAAGGGGAACTCCTGCGAAAAACTCAGCAATTTTATTTTCCCTATATTAAGCCAATAATAGATTCCGATGAAGCGATGAGACAACGAAGGGGTCATCTATGCGTCAGTTCTGGTTGAAATACTTTACCGCGACGGAAAAATCGTCCTGGTTGGCTTGCCTGAGCGCACCGCAGCGCTTAAAGATGCTCGAAGAACTGATGCAGTGGGAGGTGACAGCCTGACTCCTGAATTGGGAATTGCAGACATCATGTGTGACTGAGTATTGGTGTTAATCGCCGCGCCAGCAGATAATCACTGCTGGCTTTTTTTGTTTCTGCAGCGCTAAAAGGAACTGTAATGCTCTGGATTATGACCATGGGACGGCGCCTCAACGGCGTTTACGCGGCATTTATGCTGGTCGCTTTTATGATGGGCGTAGCAGGTGCATTGCAGGCACCCACGCTGAGCTTGTTCCTGAGCCGTGAAGTCGGGGCGCAGCCGTTTTGGGTCGGGCTGTTTTATACCGTCAATGCGATTGTCGGGATTGTTGTCAGCCTTGGCCTCGCGAAACGATCCGACAGCCAGGGCGACAGGCGCAAGCTGATCATGTTCTGCTGTTTGATGGCAATCGGAAACGCGCTGCTGTTTGCGTTTAATCGCCACTATCTCACGCTTATCACCTGCGGTGTGCTGTTGGCCTCGCTGGCGAATACCGCCATGCCGCAGCTGTTTGCGCTGGCGCGGGAATACGCTGATAACTCCGCGCGTGAAGTGGTGATGTTTAGCTCGGTGATGCGTGCGCAGCTTTCGCTGGCCTGGGTAATTGGACCGCCGCTGGCCTTCATGCTGGCGCTGAATTACGGCTTTACGGCGATGTTTTCCATTGCCGCAGGGATTTTCGCCATTAGCCTGGTGCTGATTGCGCTGATACTGCCGTCTGTCACGCGGGTGGAGCAACCTGTTGACGTACCGCTGGAACAGACCGGTGGTTGGCAGGACAAAAATGTGCGCATGTTGTTTATTGCCTCCACGCTGATGTGGACCTGCAATACCATGTACATCATCGATATGCCGCTGTGGATAAGCCTTGAGCTGGGGTTACCGGACAAGCTGGCCGGTATACTGATGGGGACGGCGGCTGGGCTGGAAATTCCGGCGATGATCCTGGCGGGCTACTATGTGAAGCGCTTTGGTAAACGGCGAATGATGATCGCGGCCGTCGCGGCGGGCGTACTGTTTTATCTTGGTTTGATCTTCTTTCACAGCCGCACGGCGCTGCTGGTGCTGCAACTATTTAATGCAGTATTTATCGGTATCATCGCCGGGATAGGAATGCTGTGGTTTCAGGGCCTTATGCCCGGGCGTGCGGGGTCAGCGACCACATTATTTACCAACAGTATTTCAACGGGGGTCATTCTCGCGGGAGTGATTCAGGGGGCTGTTGCGCAAAGCTACGGTCACTTTGCCGTCTATTGGGGGATTGCGGCGATTTCTGTGGTCACGCTGGTGATGACCGGGCGGGTAAAGGACGTTTGATTTTTGTAGTGCCGGATGGCAGCTTACGCCTTATCCGGCACCACAAGGACTAGCGCATAAACGCTGGCTGCTTGTCTTCGTACTCGGTGATGGCCGCTTCATGCTGCAGCGTCAGCCCGATGCTGTCCAGACCGTTCAGCATGCAGTGGCGGCGGAAGTCGTCGATTTTAAAGCTGTAGGACTTATCGCCCGCTTTCACCACCTGCGCTTGCAGATCCACTTCAAATTTAATGCCCGGATTGGCTTTCACCAGGGCGAACATTTCATCTACCTGCGCGTCGCTCAAGGTCACCGGCAGCAGTTGGTTATTGAAGCTGTTGCCGTAGAAGATGTCAGCGAAGCTTGGCGCGATCACTACTTTAAAGCCGTAATCGGTCAGCGCCCATGGCGCATGTTCACGGGAAGAGCCGCAGCCAAAGTTTTCCCGCGCCAGCAGAATTGACGCGCCTTTATATTCCGGGAAGTTCAGTACGAACTCTGGGTTAGGCTGTTGCCCTTTTTCATCCAGAAAACGCCAGTCGTTAAACAGATGAGCGCCAAAACCGGTGCGCGTAACCTTCTGCAAAAACTGTTTGGGAATAATCGCGTCGGTATCCACGTTGGCGGCATCCAGTGGGACAACCAGGCCGGTATGTTGGGTAAATTTCTCTGCCATGGTAGTTTCCTTATTTGATGCTGCGAATGTCGGCAAAATGACCGGTAACGGCGGCAGCGGCGGCCATGGCCGGGCTGACTAAATGCGTGCGACCACCGCGGCCCTGGCGGCCTTCAAAGTTACGGTTGCTGGTGGATGCACAGCGCTCGCCTGGGTTCAGGCGGTCATTGTTCATGGCCAGACACATGGAACAGCCCGGTAAACGCCATTCAAACCCGGCTTCGATGAAGATCTTGTCCAGACCTTCCGCTTCAGCCTGCGCTTTCACCGGACCAGAACCCGGCACAACCAGCGCCTGTACGCCTGGCGCAACTTTGCGCCCTTTGGCGATTTGGGCCGCAGCGCGTAAATCTTCAATACGCGAGTTGGTACAGGAACCGATAAACACTTTATCGATGGCCACTTCTGTTAACGGAATGCCCGGTTTCAGCCCCATATATGCCAGCGCTTTTTCAGCCGATGCGCGCTCAACGGGATCGGAAAATGACGCCGGGTCGGGAATATTATCGTTCACCGAGATGACCTGACCCGGGTTCGTACCCCAAGTGACCTGAGGTGCGATCTCTTCTGCCTGCAGGGTAACGACGGTATCAAACGTCGCGTTGTCGTCGGTTTTCAGCGTTTTCCAGTACGCAACCGCGTTGGTAAAATCCTCACCCTTCGGTGCGTGTAAACGACCCTGCACATAGCTAAAGGTGGTTTCATCCGGTGCGACCAGACCCGCTTTGGCGCCCATTTCAATGGCCATGTTGCACAGGGTCATACGGCCTTCCATGCTCAGCGCACGGATGGCTTCGCCACAAAATTCAACGACGTGCCCGGTACCGCCTGCACTACCGGTTTTACCGATAATCGCCAGCACGATATCTTTGGCGGTAATGCCAGGTGCTGCCGTGCCGTTAACTTCAATCTTCATGGTTTTGGCACGCCCCTGTTTCAGGGTCTGCGTCGCCAGAACGTGTTCAACTTCAGAGGTGCCAATACCAAAGGCCAGCGCGCCAAACGCGCCGTGTGTGGCGGTGTGGGAGTCGCCGCAAACGATGGTCATACCCGGCAACGTTACGCCTTGCTCAGGCCCCATCACGTGGACGATCCCCTGATACGGGTGGTTCAGGTCGTACAGTTCGACGCCAAATTCATTGCAGTTTTTGATCAATTCCTGCATCTGAATGCGCGCCATTTCGCCGGAAGCGTTAATGTCTTTGGTTTGCGTGGAGACGTTATGGTCCATGGTGGCAAAGGTTTTACCCGGCTGGCGCACCTGACGTCCATGCGCACGCAGGCCATCAAACGCCTGCGGAGAGGTCACTTCATGCACCAGATGTCTGTCGATATACAACAGCGGGGTTTCGTTTTGCGCTTCGTAGACGACGTGCGCATCGAACAATTTTTCGTATAACGTTTTGGCCATGATTACACCCCTTCTGCGACGTAACGGGCAATAATGTCACCCATTTCATCGGTACCGACTGCGGCAGCGCCACGGGCTAAGTCACCGGTGCGAATGCCTTCTTCTAATGCGCGGTTGATGGCGCTCTCAATTGCGGTTGCCGCATCATTGGCGTCCAGGCTGTAGCGCAGCAGCAGCGCCAGCGAAAGGATTTGGGCGATAGGGTTAGCAATGTTTTTCCCGGCGATATCCGGAGCGGATCCGCCAGCGGGCTCGTACAGACCAAAGCCCTGCTCATTCAGGCTGGCGGACGGTAACATCCCCATTGATCCGGTGATCATGGCGCATTCGTCAGACAGAATGTCGCCAAACAAGTTGGAGCACAGCAGCACGTCGAACTGGGATGGATCTTTGATCAACTGCATCGTCGCGTTGTCGATGTACATATGCGCCAGCTCAACATCCGGATATTCATTAGCAATTTCATTGACGATTTGGCGCCACAGAATAGACGTTTGCAGTACGTTGGCTTTATCAATCGACGTGACTTTGCGGCGACGCTGGCGAGCAGATTCAAACGCGATACGTGCGATACGCTCGATCTCGAAACGGTGATAAACCTCGGTATCAAAGGCTTTTTCATGTTGTCCGCTGCCTTCGCGGCCTTTTGGCTGACCGAAGTAGATACCGCCGGTCAGTTCGCGCACGCACAGGATGTCGAAACCGTTCGCGGCAATATCTGCGCGCAGAGGGCAAAATGCTTCCAGCCCCTGGTACAGCTTAGCCGGGCGCAGGTTGCTGAATAATTTGAAGTGTTTACGCAACGGCAGCAGCGCGCCGCGTTCAGGCTGCTGGTTTGGCGGCAGATTTTCCCATTTCGGACCGCCAACGGAGCCAAACAGAATGGCGTCAGCTTGCTCACAGCCTTCAACCGTCGCTGGCGGCAGCGGCTGACCATGGTTATCGATAGCTGCCCCCCCCACGTCGTAGTGGCTGGTGGTAATGCGCATGTTAAAACGGTTGCGGATTGCGTCCAGTACCTTCAGGGCTTGCGCCATCACTTCCGGACCAATACCGTCGCCCGGCAAAACAGCAATATGATAATTCTTCGACATCACACGGTTTCCTTGTTGTTCTCGTTGTTCTGAGCTTTGCGTTGCAATTCTTTTTCGACTTCTTCGGCGCGCCAAATGTTGTTCAGCACATGAACCATCGCTTTCGCGGACGATTCGACGATATCTGTTGCCAGACCGACGCCGTGGAAGCGGCGACCGTTATAATTAGCAACGATATCCACCTGGCCCAGCGCATCTTTACCGTGCCCTTTGGCGGTCAGGCTGTATTTCACCAGTTCGATGTTGTACTCGGTCACACGGTTGATGGCCTGATAAATGGCATCGACCGGACCGTTACCGTTCGCCGCTTCGGCTTTGACTTCTTCACCGCAGGCCAGCTTGACGGAGGCGGTGGCGATGTCATTTGAGCCGGACTGCACGCTGAAGTAATCCAGACGGAAATGCTCCGGCTCTTCCTGCTGTTTATTAATAAAGGCCAGCGCTTCCAGGTCGTAATCAAATACCTGACCTTTTTTATCCGCCAGCTTCAGGAATGCGTCGTACAGGTTGTCCAGGTTGTATTCATTCTCTTTATATCCCATCTCGTCCATACGGTGTTTCACTGCGGCGCGTCCGGAACGGGAAGTCAGGTTCAACTGCACCTGGTTCAGACCGATGGATTCAGGCGTCATGATTTCGTAGTTTTCACGATTTTTCAGTACGCCGTCCTGATGGATGCCAGAGGAGTGGGCAAAGGCGCCGCTACCGACAATGGCTTTGTTGGCCGGAATGGGCATGTTGCAGATTTGGCTGACTAACTGACTGGTACGCCAGATTTCTTGGTGATTAATGCGGGTCTGTACGTTCAGGATATCTTTGCGCACTTTGATCGCCATGATCACTTCTTCCAGTGAGCAGTTACCGGCGCGTTCGCCGATACCGTTCATCGCGCCTTCCACCTGGCGAGCACCGGCGTGGACGGCCGCCAACGCGTTGCCAACGCCCAGACCTAAATCATCATGGGTGTGCACGGAGATGATGGCTTTATCGATATTCGGTACGCGTTCATACAGACCAGAAATGATTGCTCCGAATTCGAAAGGCATGGTGTAGCCAACGGTATCGGGGATATTGATAGTTTTGGCTCCCGCATTAATCGCGGCTTCGACCACGCGGGCCAGATCGGCAATAGGGGTACGGCCAGCATCCTCGCATGAGAACTCCACGTCATCCGTATAATTACGCGCACGCTTCACCATGTAGACTGCTCGCTCGATCACTTCATCCAACGTGCTGCGCAATTTCGTCGCGATATGCATCGGCGAGGTGGCGATGAACGTATGAATGCGGAAAGCCTCAGCGACCTTCAGAGATTCTGCGGCAACGTCGATATCTTTTTCTACGCAGCGGGCTAAGGCGCAAACGCGGCTGTTCTTCACCTGACGAGCGATGGTTTGTACGGACTCAAAGTCACCCGGTGAAGAGACCGGAAAACCGACCTCCATCACGTCAACGCCCATACGCTCGAGGGCCAGCGCAATCTGCAGTTTTTCTTTCACACTCAGGCTCGCCTGTAACGCCTGTTCACCGTCACGTAAGGTGGTATCGAAAATAATGACTTGCTGGCTCATGGTTTAGGTCCTTGGTCTTTAGGGCGCCTTGCTTCGAGCATAAAAAAACCCGCGCAACGGCGCGGGTTTTTTGTCTTAACTGGAGCTGACTTAATGCTGAATGTCGTCCACCAGTCTACCGCGCAATGAGAATGCGTTTAGTAGTAGTAGACCGATAAAACGAGCAATGTAAGTCATCAATCAAGCTCCAGGCGAATGCGATATGCTTTTAGTGGTACTGGATATGAAGACTGATGTCAACCCCATTCCCTGTAAATGCTCCCGTTAAGGGGGAAAGTTTCTGATAAACTTAAGCGAATTGTGCTGAATTTCTCAGGGTATATAAAATTAATCATCTGATCGTTGAACATGTTTTTCACGGTTTGACATATTTAAGCATATTTATTTGCATTTATGGTCACGAAGAACTGAAGATAACGCCTCATTTGGGATTTCATATCTTTATGATTTATCAGCTTTTATATTCATTCTGAATGGATGAAACCAATGTGTTACCCAATAATTGATAAATTAATGTTAACTTTTAATGTGTTAATAATAGAAATGTTTAATTAAAACTTAAATACGTATTCACTGTGCGTATGATTGTGCATTCGCCACGCTTATGGTTATATTGTTTTCGAAATTTAAACATATGAATCATCGCGCAGTGACATCTGCCGCACTACGCTTGTGGTGTTCTTTTGTACATTTAGATTTGTGCCTTTATGTTTTCCTAATTTTAATGTTTTTCCTTTTTCTTATTTTATATGCATGGTAAATCATATTAACGGAGATTATTTCTGCACTCCGTCTGGGAAAAGGGAGTTTAGAGTGACAGTGGAGTTAAATATGCCAGAAGTAAAAATAATAGATAAATCTAATCTCATAGAGATGGGGAAGCCACAGCTTCGCATGGTTGATCTTAATTTATTAACTGTTTTTGATGCGGTGATGCAGGAACAAAATATTACGCGTGCTGCACATACGCTGGGGATGTCGCAACCCGCTGTCAGTAATGCGGTCGCACGCCTGAAAGTCATGTTTAACGATGAGCTTTTTGTTCGTTATGGCCGTGGAATCCAGCCGACAGCAAGAGCCTTCCAGCTGTTTGGCTCCGTTCGTCAGGCATTGCAATTAGTGCAGAATGAACTGCCTGGTTCCGGCTTTGAACCTACCAGCAGCGAGCGTGTATTCAATCTTTGCGTATGCAGTCCATTGGATAATATTCTTACTTCGTTGATTTATAATCGAGTTGAACAAGTCGCGCCGAACATTAATGTCGTTTTTAAATCTTCACTAAATCTAAATACCGAGCACCAATTACGTTATCAGGAAACTGAGTTTGTTATTAGCTATGAAGAATTCCGTCGTCCGGAATTTACCAGTGTTCCGTTATTCAATGACGAAATGGTGTTAGTAGCAAGCAAAAAACATCCGCGCATTAGTGGCCCATTGCTGGAAAGCAATCTCTATCATGAACAGCATGCCGTGGTTTCGCTCGATCGCTTCGCCTCATTCAGCCAGCCGTGGTATGACACACCGGATAAACAATCCTGCGTGGCTTATCAGGGAATGGCATTAATCAGCGTGCTTAATATTGTGTCGCAAACGCACCTGGTCTCTATTGCGCCGCGTTGGTTGGCGGAAGAGTTCGCCGATTCTTTAGAACTGCAGATATTGCCTTTACCTTTAAAATTGAACAGCCGCACATGTTATCTTTCCTGGCATGAGGCTGCGGGGCGCGATAAAGGACATCAATGGATGGAAGAACTGTTGGTCTCCGTCTGTAAGAAGTAGCCGCTGGCAGAATAAATCGGGGAATACATCTGGTTTATTCTGCTTTTATCTTTATATCTAAAATTTTGTGCTGAACTCGACTTTTTACGTATGTCCGAAAGTGTAAAAAAATAGACTAATTGCTGTAAGTCCCCCTTTTTAAGCGATTATTTATCATATCAATTGCTTATGCTGGTTTAATTCTCCATTTATTCAATTCTTACCTCCGTTTTATTCTTATTTACTCCAGTGCCACCTCTTCGGAGTCAATTGCCATGCGTCATCGTCAGCGGTTAATGTGTTGTTAAACCGTAATTCATTATAAGAGTGAGGCAAGCCATGGAGATGTTGTCTGGAGCCGAGATGGTCGTCCGATCGCTTATCGATCAGGGTGTGAAGCAGGTATTCGGTTATCCCGGGGGGGCCGTCCTCGATATTTATGATGCATTGCATACGGTCGGCGGTATTGATCATGTGTTAGTCCGTCATGAGCAAGCCGCAGTACATATGGCTGATGGCCTGGCGCGTGCCACGGGAGAAGTGGGCGTCGTTTTGGTCACTTCCGGACCAGGGGCAACCAATGCGATCACCGGGATTGCAACGGCATATATGGATTCCATTCCGCTGGTGATCCTCTCCGGCCAGGTCGCCACCTCCCTGATTGGCTACGATGCCTTTCAGGAGTGCGACATGGTGGGTATATCCCGCCCGGTGGTAAAACACAGTTTTCTGGTTAAACAAACGGAAGATATCCCGCAGGTGCTGAAAAAAGCCTTCTGGTTGGCGGCAAGCGGTCGTCCGGGGCCGGTGGTGGTGGATTTGCCGAAAGATATTCTGAATCCGGCGAAAAAACTGCCTTATAGCTGGCCGGAGTCGGTGAGTATGCGTTCGTATAACCCGACAACGACCGGGCACAAAGGACAGATAAAACGTGCTTTGCAGACGCTGGTCGCGGCGAAGAAACCGGTTGTCTATGTTGGTGGTGGCGCGGTGAATGCCGCCTGTCACGAACAACTGGGGCAAATTGCCGAAGCACTTAATCTGCCGGTTGTCTCCTCGCTGATGGGGTTAGGCGCGTTTCCGGCCACGCATCGCCAGGCGCTGGGAATGTTGGGCATGCATGGTACTTACGAAGCGAATATGACCATGCATCATTCTGATGTGATCTTTGCCGTCGGCGTTCGTTTTGACGATCGAACGACCAATAATCTGGCAAAATATTGCCCGAATGCGACCGTGCTGCATATTGACATCGATCCGACCTCTATTTCAAAAACCGTCACTGCGGATATTCCGATTGTGGGCGATGCTCGCCTGGTGCTGGATCAGATGCTTGAACTGCTGCCGCAGGAGAAATCGCAGCAGCCGCTGGATGATAACCGTGACTGGTGGCAACAGATCGAACACTGGCGCGCTCGTCAGTGCCTGAAATACGACACGCAAAGTGAAAGTATTAAACCGCAGGCGGTGATTGAAACCATCTGGCGTCTGACGAAAGGGGATGCATACGTGACCTCTGACGTTGGCCAGCATCAAATGTTTGCCGCACTTTACTATCCGTTCGATAAACCACGCCGCTGGATTAACTCAGGCGGCCTCGGCACCATGGGATTCGGTTTACCCGCGGCGTTAGGGGTGAAAATGGCGCTGCCGGATGAAACAGTGGTGTGCGTCACCGGGGATGGCAGCATTCAGATGAACATCCAGGAACTGTCGACGGCGCTGCAATATGAGCTACCGGTACTGGTGCTCAACCTTAACAACCGCTATCTCGGCATGGTCAAACAGTGGCAGGACATGATTTACTCCGGGCGTCACTCCCAGTCTTACATGCAGTCGCTACCTGATTTTGTGCGCCTTGCTGAAGCTTATGGGCATATCGGTATCCAGATTAATCATCCAGGCGAACTGGAGAGCAAGCTGGGCGAAGCGCTGGAACATGTGCGTAACCATCGCCTGGTGTTTGTTGATGTCACCGTCGACGGCAGTGAGCATGTCTACCCGATGCAGATTCGTGGGGGCGGGATGGACGAAATGTGGTTAAGTAAAACGGAGAGGACCTGATTATGCGCCGGATATTATCAGTATTGCTGGAAAACGAGTCGGGTGCATTGTCACGTGTGATTGGCCTCTTCGCCCAGCGCGGATACAACATTGAAAGCCTGACCGTCGCGCCGACTGACGACCCGACCTTATCGCGGATGACGATTCAAACGGTAGGGGATGAGAAAGTCCTGGAGCAGATCGAAAAGCAGCTACACAAACTGGTGGATGTTCTGCGCGTCAGCGAACTGGGGCAGGGCGCCCACGTTGAACGAGAAATCATGCTGGTGAAAATCCAGGCTAGCGGCTATGGCCGGGAAGAGGTGAAACGCAACACGGAGATATTCCGTGGGCAAATCATCGATGTTACGCCGTCGATCTACACCGTACAGCTGGCGGGCACCAGCGATAAGCTGGATGCGTTTCTGGCAACGCTACGGGAAGTCGCCAAAATCGTGGAAGTTGCCCGTTCCGGCGTGGTGGGGCTTTCCCGCGGCGATAAAATTATGCGCTAACGCTTACCTGACCTACGCGAGATGCATTGGCTATCGGTTGCTTTTTTTTTGCGAAATCAGCAGTAACCAGAGACAAAAGCGGTTGCCGCAGTCATTATTCTGCGCTTAGATGTTAAGAAGTTTAACCCATGCCATCTCAAAGGTTATGGTTTGTACATTTTACGCAAGGGGCAATTGTGAAACTGGATGAAATCGCTCGGTTGGCCGGCGTTTCGCGAACGACTGCAAGCTACGTTATTAACGGCAAAGCAAAGCAATACCGCGTAAGCGACAAAACGGTTGAAAAAGTCATGGCGGTGGTGCGTGAGCATAATTACCATCCGAATGCCGTGGCGGCCGGGCTGCGTGCTGGACGCACACGTTCTATCGGGCTGGTGATCCCGGATCTCGAGAACACGAGCTATACCCGGATTGCAAACTATCTGGAGCGCCAGGCGCGTCAGCGCGGGTATCAACTACTGATTGCCTGCTCTGAAGATCAGCCGGATAACGAAATGCGCTGTATTGAGCATCTTTTACAACGTCAGGTTGATGCCATTATCGTTTCGACTTCCTTGCCGCCTGAACATCCGTTTTATCAGCGCTGGGCGAACAGTTCATTCCCGATTGTGGCGCTGGATCGCGCGCTGGATCGTGAACATTTCACCAGCGTGGTGGGCGCTGACCAGGATGATGCGCAGATGCTGGCGGAGGAGTTACGTAAATTCCCTGCTGAAACCGTGCTCTATCTGGGGGCTCTTCCTGAATTGTCCGTCAGTTTCCTGCGCGAACAGGGTTTCCGTACCGCGTGGAAGGACGATCCACGTGAAGTGCATTTTCTCTATGCCAACAGCTATGAGCGGGAGGCGGCCGCGCAGTTATTTGATAAATGGCTGGAAACGCATCCAATGCCTCAGGCGCTGTTTACCACGTCGTTTGCCCTGTTGCAGGGGGTGATGGATGTGACCCTGCGCCGCGACGGGCAGTTACCGTCTGATTTAGCGATTGCGACTTTTGGCGACCACGAGCTGCTCGACTTCCTGCAGTGCCCGGTACTGGCGGTGGCGCAGCGCCATCGAGATGTCGCGGAACGCGTGCTGGAGATTGTGTTGGCAAGCCTGGATGAGCCGCGTAAACCCAAACCAGGTTTAACGCGTATACGGCGTAATCTGTACCGTCGCGGTATTCTAAGCCGTAACTAAGTTGCCTCAATTGATGATGTCGGCGGATAAGCCTCTGACATCATCAATTATCCCGTTCTCGGAAATAACCGCATTATAATTAAGAATATTCTTTAGAATTATCTGAAATTGATTCTTCTATTATGCCGAATTAAAAATGCAACTATCCATTTTTGGGTAATTGAGACGTAACGATGCGTTACGGTTGTATTATTTTGTTACAAGCATGTAGGGATTTGCCGAATTAACAAACACTTTACTGGTGTGTTGCGACAATCTCGCCCTTATCTCGCTCCTGTGCGGCGTACAGACTGATTAACTGGTACTGTTATCTCGCTGCATATTGTCCTAAAATGCCGCTCGCGTCGCAAACTGACACTTTATATTTTTCTTTTGATGATATTCAGTTGTTTTAAACAATCATGAGTTGTTGGATTTTTTTCTTACAAATATTCATGACGTTAATTTGCTTCGTTTGCTGTACGGAATTTGTTCAACGCTGATATTAGCCGTAAACAATGGGTTTTTTGCTCCGCTAAGCGCCGTGACTTGCTTGACAAGGTTTTCCTCCGCTCCGTAAACTCCTTTAAGTGGGAATTTGTGGGATAAAGTGGTAATCGGGGGTGAGGCTGGCATGTTCCGGGGAGCAACGTTAGTTAATCTCGACAGTAAAGGGTGCTTATCTGTGCCTACCCGTTATCGGGATCAACTGCTCGAGAGCGCTACCGGTCAAATGGTTTGCACCATTGACATCCATCACCCGTGCCTGCTGCTGTACCCCCTGCCTGAATGGGAAATTATCGAGCAGAAGTTATCGCGTCTGTCGAGCATGAATCCAGTTGAGCGTCGCGTACAGCGCCTGTTGTTGGGTCATGCTAGCGAATGTCAGATGGATAGCGCTGGCCGATTATTGATAGCGCCCATTCTGCGGCAACACGCAGGGCTAACGAAAGAAGTGATGCTGGTTGGGCAGTTCAA
The DNA here is from genome assembly GCF_030334745.1 of Citrobacter sp. Cb080. Taxonomy (NCBI): domain Bacteria; kingdom Pseudomonadati; phylum Pseudomonadota; class Gammaproteobacteria; order Enterobacterales; family Enterobacteriaceae; genus Citrobacter; species Citrobacter sp. Cb080. The sequence goes on from NZ_JAOWDG010000083.1 coordinate 91,776, forward strand.
TAAGTTTGAGCTGTGGGATGAAACGACCTGGTATCAACAGGTCAAGGAAGATATCGACGCTGAGCAGTCTGTTACCGGCGCGCTGTCGGAACGATTGCAGGATTTGTCTCTATAAAATGATGGAAAATTATAAACATACAACGGTGTTGCTGGATGAAGCCGTAAACGGCCTGAATATTCGTCCAGACGGCATCTACATTGACGGGACATTTGGTCGCGGTGGTCACTCACGTCTGATCCTCTCGCAACTTGGCGAAGCGGGGCGTTTACTGGCCATCGATCGCGATCCGCAGGCGATTGCCGTTGCAAAGACGATTACCGATCCCCGTTTTTCCATCGTCCATGGTCCTTTTTCTGCGCTGGCTGATTATGTCGCCGAGCGCGGACTTACCGGTAAGATCGACGGGATTCTTCTCGATCTTGGGGTGTCTTCTCCACAGCTTGATGATGCTGAGCGCGGATTCTCATTTATGCGTGACGGTCCGTTAGATATGCGTATGGACCCAACACGCGGTCAGTCAGCGGCCGAATGGCTGCAAACCGCCGATGAAGCAGACATTGCCTGGGTGATTAAAACCTTTGGCGAAGAGCGCTTCGGCAAACGTATTGCTCGCGCCATCGTAGAGCGCAACCGCATCGAACCGATGACCCGCACTAAAGAGCTGGCGGAAGTGATTGCGGCGGCAATGCCGGTGAAAGACAAATTCAAACATCCCGCGACTCGTACCTTCCAGGCGGTGCGCATTTGGGTGAACAGTGAACTGGAGGAGATAGAGCAGGCGCTAAAAAGCTCGCTCAGCGTGCTGGCACCAGGTGGTCGCCTTTCGGTAATCAGTTTCCATTCGCTTGAAGATCGCATTGTGAAACGCTTTATGCGCGAACAAAGCCGTGGTCCTCAGGTTCCGGCTGGAATACCGATGACCGAAGCGCAGATCAAAAAGCTGGGCGGCCGTGAGTTAAGAGCACTAGGCAAGATGATGCCGGGTGAAGAAGAGGTAGCTGAAAATCCTCGTGCCCGTAGTTCAGTTCTGCGTATTGCAGAGAGGACGAACGCATGATCAGCAGAGTGACAGAAGCCCTCAGCAAAGTTAAAGGATCGATAGGAAGCAACGAGCGCCATGCCTTGCCTGGCGTGATCGGTGACGATCTTTTGCGGTATGGGAAGCTGCCACTCTGCCTGTTCATTTGCATTATTTTGACGGCGGTTACCGTCGTGACAACAGCACACCATACGCGGTTACTGACCGCGCAGCGTGAGCAGCTGGTTCTGGAGCGAGATGCGTTGGATATCGAATGGCGCAACTTGATCCTTGAGGAGAACGCGCTCGGCGACCATAGCCGTGTTGAACGGATCGCAACGGAAAAGCTGCAAATGCAGCATGTTGATCCCTCACAAGAAAATATCGTAGTACAAAAATAAGGATAAACGCGACGCATGAAAGCAGCGGCAAAAACGCACAAGCCAAAACGCCAGGAAGAACAAGCCAACTTTATCAGTTGGCGTTTTGCGTTACTGTGCGGCTGTATTTTGCTGGCACTGGGTTTTCTGCTGGGGCGCGTTGCCTGGCTGCAAATCATCGCGCCGGACATGCTGGTGCGTCAGGGCGATATGCGCTCTCTGCGCGTACAGGAAGTGTCCACATCGCGCGGGATGATTACCGACCGTTCAGGTCGTCCGCTGGCGGTGAGCGTTCCGGTTAAGGCGATTTGGGCCGACCCCAAAGAGGTGTATGACGCAGGCGGCGTAAGCGTTGGTGAACGCTGGAGAGCGCTGTCGACCGTGCTGAATCTCCCGCTCGATCAACTGGCTTCCCGCATTAACGCCAACCCGAAAGGGCGCTTTATCTATCTGGCGCGTCAGGTAAACCCTGACATGGCTGACTACATCAAAAAACTGAAGCTGCCAGGCATTCACCTGCGCGAAGAATCCCGACGTTACTATCCTTCCGGAGAAGTGACCGCTCACCTTATCGGCTTTACTAACGTCGACAGCCAGGGGATTGAAGGCGTTGAGAAGAGCTTCGACAAATGGCTCACCGGGCAACCGGGCGAACGTATTGTACGTAAAGACCGTTATGGCCGCGTCATTGAGGATATTTCCTCAACCGACAGCCAGGCGGCGCATAACCTTGCGCTAAGTATCGATGAGCGTTTACAGGCGCTGGTCTACCGCGAACTGAATAACGCCGTGGCGTTTAACAAGGCGGAGTCAGGCAGTGCGGTACTGGTGGATGTGAACACCGGTGAAGTGCTGGCGATGGCCAACAGCCCGTCCTACAACCCGAACAATCTCACCGGTACGCCGAAGGATGCGATGCGTAACCGTACGATTACCGACGTGTTTGAACCGGGTTCCACTGTCAAACCGATGGTGGTGATGACGGCGCTGCAGCGTGGCGTGGTTCGCGAAAATACCGTACTTAACACTATCCCTTACCGAATTAATGGCCACGAAATTAAAGACGTGGCGCGTTATAGCGAATTGACCCTCACCGGGGTTTTGCAGAAGTCGAGTAACGTCGGTGTTTCCAAGCTGGCGTTAGCGATGCCGTCCTCAGCGTTAGTAGACACTTACTCACGTTTTGGGCTGGGAAAAGCGACCAATTTGGGGTTGGTCGGAGAACGCAGTGGCTTATATCCTCAAAAACAACGGTGGTCTGACATAGAGAGGGCCACCTTCTCTTTCGGCTATGGGCTAATGGTAACGCCGTTACAGTTAGCGCGAGTCTATGCAACGATCGGCAGCTATGGCGTTTATCGGCCACTGTCGATCACCAAAGTTGACCCTCCTGTTCCGGGCGAGCGTATCTTCCCGGAATCAACCGTGCGTACCGTAGTGCACATGATGGAAAGCGTGGCGCTGCCCGGCGGCGGCGGCGTGAAGGCGGCGATTAAAGGCTATCGTATCGCCATTAAAACCGGTACGGCGAAGAAAGTAGGGCCGGATGGCCGCTACATCAACAAATACATTGCTTATACCGCAGGCGTTGCGCCTGCGAGTCAGCCGCGCTTCGCGCTGGTTGTTGTTATCAACGATCCGCAGGCGGGTAAATACTACGGTGGCGCCGTTTCCGCGCCGGTCTTTGGTGCCATCATGGGCGGCGTACTGCGCACCATGAACATCGAACCGGATGCGCTGACAACGGGCGATAAAAATGAATTTGTGAATAATCAAGGCGAGGCAACAGGTGGCAGATCGTAATTTGCGCGACCTTCTTGCTCCATGGGTGCCGGGTGCACCGGAGCGAGCACTGCGGGAGATGACGCTCGACAGCCGTATGGCTGCATCGGGCGATCTCTTTGTCGCAGTATTGGGTCATCAGGCGGACGGGCGTCGGTATATCCCGCAGGCGATAGCGCAAGGTGTGGCTGCCATTATTGCAGAAGCAAAAGATGAAGCTACTGACGGTGAAATCCGTGAAATGCACGGCGTTCCAGTTATCTATCTCAGTCAGCTTAACGAACGTTTATCTGCACTGGCGGGCCGCTTTTACCACGAGCCTTCTGAAAAAATGCGACTGGTCGGCGTGACCGGGACCAACGGTAAAACCACCACCACCCAATTGCTGGCACAGTGGAGCCAACTGCTTGGCGAAACCAGCGCGGTGATGGGAACAGTCGGCAATGGCCTGCTGGGCAAAGTGATCCCGACGGAAAATACCACCGGTTCAGCCGTTGATGTCCAGCATGTGCTGGCGGGGCTGGTTGCACAAGGCGCAACGGTTGGCGCAATGGAAGTGTCTTCACACGGTCTGGTTCAGCATCGCGTGGCGGCGCTGAAGTTTGCCGCATCAGTATTTACTAACTTAAGCCGTGACCATCTTGATTACCACGGCGACATGGAACATTACGAAGCCGCAAAATGGCTGCTGTATTCCACGCACCATTGCGGCCAGGCCATCGTTAATGCGGATGATGAAGTCGGTCGTCGCTGGTTGGCCAAACTTCCGGATGCGGTTGCCGTATCGATGGAAGACCAGATCAACCCGAACTGTCACGGTCGTTGGTTAAAGGCGATTGACGTGAATTATCACGACAGCGGGGCAACGATTCGTTTTACCTCCTCATGGGGTGATGGCGAAATTGAAAGTCGCCTGATGGGCGCGTTTAACGTCAGCAATCTGCTGTTGGCGCTGGCAACGCTGCTGGCGTTGGGATATCCGTTAGCTGATTTACTGAAAACGGCGACACAATTACAGCCAGTTTGTGGGCGCATGGAAGTGTTCAGCGCGCCGGGTAAAACCACCGTTGTGGTTGATTATGCCCATACGCCAGATGCGCTGGAAAAAGCGCTGCAGGCGGCACGTCTGCACTGTACTGGCAAACTGTGGTGCGTCTTTGGCTGCGGCGGCGATCGCGACAAAGGCAAACGTCCGTTGATGGGCGCGATTGCCGAGCAGTTTGCTGATGTTGTCGTGGTGACCGATGACAACCCGCGTACCGAAGAGCCGCGCGCCATTATTAACGACATTCTGGCGGGTATGCTGGATGCCGGACAGGCGAAAGTGATGGAAGGTCGCGCAGAGGCTGTGACAAACGCCATTATGCAGGCGAAAGAAAACGATGTGGTGCTGGTGGCCGGGAAAGGTCACGAAGACTACCAGATCGTTGGCTCGCAGCGCCTCGACTATTCTGACCGCGTCACGGCAGCGCGTCTGCTGGGAGTAATCGCATGATTAGCGTAACGCTCAGCCAACTGGCGGAGATCCTCCGTGGCGAACTGAAAGGAGCCGATCTGACTCTTGATGCGGTGACAACCGATACGCGTAAAGTTACGCCGGGCTGCCTGTTTGTCGCGCTGAAAGGCGAACGCTTTGATGCCCACGATTTCGCAGACAAGGCGCAAGAGAGCGGGGCGGGTGCGCTGCTGGTCAGCCGTCCGTTGGACACCAACCTGCCGCAGCTGATTGTTAAAGATACACGTCTGGCGTTTGGTGAACTGGCGGCATGGGTACGCGCCCAGGTTCCGGCGCGCGTTGTCGCGCTGACCGGCTCTTCCGGTAAAACGTCCGTCAAAGAGATGACCGCATCCATTCTGAGTCAGTGTGGCAACACCTTATATACCGCGGGCAACCTGAATAACGACATCGGCGTACCGATGACGCTGTTGCGCTTAAACAACGATTACGACTATGCCGTGATTGAGCTTGGCGCTAATCATCAGGGCGAAATCGCCTGGACCGTTGGCCTGACGCGTCCGGAAGCGGCGCTGGTGAATAACCTGGCGGCCGCGCATCTGGAAGGCTTTGGTTCACTGGCGGGCGTTGCGAAGGCAAAAGGTGAGATTTTTACCGGCCTGCCAGCGAACGGAATCGCCATTATGAATGCCGACAATAACGACTGGCTGAACTGGCAGAGCATTATCGGCGATCGCAAAGTCTGGCGCTTCTCCCCGAATGCGGCCAACAGCGACTTTTCGGCGGCCAATGTTCATGTGACTTCACACGGCACAGAGTTTTCTCTGCAAACGCCAACCGGAAGCATTGATGTTCTGCTGCCGCTGCCGGGTCGTCACAACATTGCTAACGCCCTGGCGGCGGCTGCGCTCTCTATGGCGGTAGGCGCGACGCACGAAGCGATTAAAGCGGGTCTGAAGGAGCTGCAAGCGGTACCGGGGCGTCTGTTCCCGATTCAACTGGCAGAAAATCAGCTACTGCTGGATGACTCCTATAACGCAAATGTCGGGTCAATGACCGCAGCGGTAAACGTGCTGTCCGAAATGCCGGGCTACCGCGTGCTGGTCGTTGGCGATATGGCAGAGCTTGGCGCGGAAAGCGAAGCATGCCACGTGCAGGTGGGTGACGCTGCGAAGGCTGCAGGTATCGACCGTGTGCTGAGTACAGGGAAACTGAGTCAGGCAATTAGCCATGCCAGCGGTGTGGGTGAGCATTTTGCGGATAAAACCGCGTTGACCGCGCATCTTAAGGCGCTGATTGCAGAACATCAGATTATGACGATTTTAGTGAAGGGTTCACGTAGTGCCGCCATGGAAGAGGTAGTACGCGCATTACAGGAGAATGGGACATGTTAGTTTGGCTGGCCGAACATTTGGTCAAATATTATTCCGGCTTTAACGTCTTTTCCTATCTGACGTTTCGCGCCATCGTCAGCCTGCTGACCGCGCTGTTCATCTCTTTGTGGATGGGCCCGCGCATGATCGCCCGCTTGCAAAAAATGTCCTTTGGACAGGTCGTGCGTAACGACGGTCCGGAATCACACTTCAGTAAACGCGGTACGCCGACCATGGGCGGGATTATGATCCTTACCGCGATTGTTATCTCCGTACTGCTGTGGGCATACCCGTCGAACCCGTACGTATGGTGCGTGCTGGTGGTATTGGTCGGTTACGGCATTATCGGTTTTGTCGATGATTACCGCAAAGTGGTACGCAAAGACACCAAGGGCCTGATCGCGCGCTGGAAATACTTCTGGATGTCGGTGATTGCGCTGGGCGTGGCCTTTGCCCTGTATCTGGCTGGTAAAGATACCCCGGCCACTGAGCTGGTGGTGCCGTTCTTTAAAGACGTGATGCCGCAGTTGGGGCTGTTCTACGTGCTGCTGGCGTACTTCGTGATTGTGGGTACTGGCAACGCGGTCAACCTCACCGATGGTCTGGATGGTCTGGCGATTATGCCGACCGTCTTTGTGGCCGCAGGTTTTGCGTTGGTAGCGTGGGCAACCGGTAACATGAACTTCGCCAACTATCTGCATATTCCCTATTTACGTCATGCCGGCGAATTGGTGATCGTTTGTACGGCAATTGTCGGTGCGGGGTTAGGCTTCTTGTGGTTTAACACCTATCCGGCGCAGGTCTTTATGGGCGACGTCGGATCGCTGGCGCTGGGCGGCGCGCTGGGCATTATTGCCGTGCTGCTGCGTCAGGAGTTCCTGCTGGTGATCATGGGCGGTGTATTCGTCGTAGAAACACTGTCGGTCATTTTGCAGGTTGGCTCCTTTAAGCTGCGCGGACAGCGCATCTTCCGTATGGCGCCGATCCACCATCACTATGAACTGAAAGGCTGGCCGGAACCGCGCGTAATTGTGCGCTTCTGGATTATTTCGCTGATGCTGGTGCTGATTGGCCTGGCAACGCTGAAGGTACGTTAATCATGGCTGATTACCAGGGTAAAAAAGTCGTCATTATCGGTCTGGGTTTGACCGGGCTGTCCTGCGTGGATTTCTTCCTGGCGCGTGGCGTGACGCCGCGCGTAATGGATACCCGCGCGACGCCGCCGGGCCTGGACAAATTACCGGAAGCGGTTGAGCGTCATGTTGGCAGTCTGAATGATGACTGGCTGCTGGCCGCTGATCTTATTGTCGCCAGCCCTGGTATTGCCCTGGCGCATCCTTCGTTGAGCGCCGCCGCCGATGCGGGAATTGAAATTGTCGGCGACATTGAGCTGTTCTGTCGCGAAGCACAGGCACCGATCGTCGCGATCACCGGTTCCAACGGGAAAAGCACAGTCACTACGCTGGTAGGTGAGATGGCGAAAGCGGCCGGTGTGAACGTGGGGGTTGGCGGTAATATTGGCCTGCCCGCGCTGATGCTGCTGGATGACGAACGTGAGCTGTATGTTCTGGAACTGTCGAGCTTCCAACTGGAAACGACCTCCAGCTTACAAGCCGTAGCCGCTACCATTTTGAACGTCACCGAAGACCATATGGACAGATATCCGTTTGGCTTGCAGCAGTACCGTGCGGCCAAACTGCGCGTCTATGAAAACGCGAAAGTGTGTGTGGTCAACGCTGATGATGCGCTGACCATGCCGGTTCGCGGAGCGGATGAGCGTTGCGTGAGCTTTGGCATCAACATGGGTGACTATCACCTGAACCGTCAGCAGGGCGAAACCTGGCTGCGAGTGAAGGGTGAAAAAGTTCTTAACGTGAAAGAGATGACGCTTTCCGGTCAGCATAACTATACCAACGCCCTGGCTGCGCTGGCGCTGGCGGATGCTGCGGGTCTGCCGCGGGCGTCGAGCCTGAAAGCGCTGACCACGTTTACCGGTCTGGCGCACCGTTTTCAGAATGTGCTTGAGCACAACGGCGTGCGCTGGATTAACGATTCTAAAGCCACCAACGTCGGCAGCACTGAAGCCGCGCTGAATGGCCTGCACGTTGACGGTACGTTGCACCTGTTGCTGGGGGGAGACGGGAAATCCGCTGACTTTACGCCGCTGCAACGATACCTGACCGGCGACAACATTCGTCTGTATTGCTTTGGTCGCGATGGCGCGCAGCTTGCCGCTCTGCGACCTGACGTTACGGAACAAACTGAAACCATGGAGCAGGCAATGCGTCTGCTCGCACCGCGCGTGAAGTCGGGCGATATGGTGCTGCTGTCGCCTGCCTGCGCCAGCCTCGACCAGTTCAAGAACTTTGAGCAACGCGGTGACGTCTTTACCCGCCTGGCGAAGGAGTTGGGTTGATGCGCTTATCTCTCCCTCGTCTGAGAATGCCGCGCTTACCGGGACTGGGTGTCCTGGCGTGGATCTTCGCGGCACTTAAAGGCTGGGTGATGGCTTCGCGTGATAAAGACGCGGACAGCCTGATCATGTATGACCGCATGCTGCTGTGGTTGACCTTTGGTCTGGCAGCGATCGGTTTTGTGATGGTGACATCGGCATCGATGCCCGTAGGGCAACGCCTGGCGGGCGATCCTTTCCTGTTTGCTAAGCGTGATGCACTGTACATCTTCCTCGCCTTCTGCCTGGCGATGGTGACGCTGCGTCTGCCGATGGAGTTCTGGCAAAAGTACAGTACGACGATGCTGATAGCCTCGATCATCATGCTGCTGATTGTGCTGGTGGTGGGTAGCTCCGTTAACGGGGCGTCGCGCTGGATTGCGCTGGGGCCGCTGCGTATTCAGCCTGCGGAATTTACCAAGCTGTCGCTGTTCTGTTACCTCGCCAACTACCTGGTGCGTAAAGTTGATGAAGTGCGTAACAACTTGCGCGGTTTCTTAAAACCGATGGGCGTGATCCTGGTGCTGGCTATTTTACTGCTGGCACAGCCTGACCTTGGTACGGTGGTAGTGCTGTTTGTCACTACCCTGGCGATGCTGTTTCTCGCCGGAGCGAAACTGTGGCAGTTCATTGCCATCATTGGCATGGGGATTTCAGCGGTCGTGCTGCTGATCCTTGCCGAACCGTATCGTATTCGCCGCGTAACCTCCTTCTGGAACCCATGGGAAGATCCGTTCGGCAGTGGCTACCAGCTGACGCAATCCCTGATGGCCTTTGGTCGCGGTGAGGTTTGGGGGCAGGGCTTAGGTAATTCAGTCCAAAAACTGGAGTATTTACCAGAAGCGCACACCGACTTCATCTTCGCCATCATTGGGGAAGAGCTGGGTTATATCGGTGTGGTATTGGCACTTTTAATGGTATTCTTCGTCGCTTTTCGCGCGATGTCGATTGGCCGTAAGGCGTTGGAAATTGACCACCGTTTTTCAGGCTTTTTAGCCTGCTCAATCGGGATCTGGTTTAGCTTCCAGGCACTGGTAAACGTCGGTGCGGCGGCGGGTATGCTGCCAACCAAAGGTCTGACGCTGCCGCTGATCAGTTATGGTGGTTCAAGTTTGTTGATTATGTCGACGGCCATCATGTTTTTGTTACGTATTGATTATGAAACGCGTCTGGAAAAAGCCCAGGCGTTTACACGAGGTGCACGATGAGTGGTCAACCGAAGCGGTTAATGGTGATGGCAGGCGGTACCGGCGGGCATGTGTTCCCGGGGCTGGCGGTCGCGCACCATTTAATGGCCCAGGGCTGGCAGGTTCGTTGGCTGGGCACCGCCGATCGTATGGAAGCGGACTTAGTGCCGAAACACGGCATTGAAATTGACTTTATTCGTATCTCCGGTTTGCGTGGTAAAGGCGTCAATGCGCTGCTTGCCGCACCTGTGCGTATTTTTAATGCCTGGCGTCAGGCGCGCGCCATCATGAAGCAGTTTAAACCCGATGTGGTGCTGGGTATGGGCGGCTACGTGTCTGGCCCTGGCGGTCTGGCGGCCTGGTCATTAGGTATTCCGGTTGTACTGCATGAGCAGAACGGCATTGCGGGATTAACTAACAAATGGCTGGCGAAGATTGCCACTACGGTGATGCAGGCTTTTCCTGGTGCTTTCCCGAATGCGGAAGTGGTAGGTAACCCGGTGCGCACTGACGTGCTGGCGCTGCCGTTGCCAAAAGCGCGTCTGGCCGGGCGTGAAGGTCCGGTTCGTGTATTGGTCGTCGGGGGATCTCAGGGCGCAAGCGTACTGAACCAGACGATGCCGCTGGTTGCCGCAAAGCTTGGCGACGCGGTGACTATCTGGCATCAGAGCGGCAAAGGCGCGCAGCAGACCGTTGAACAGGCGTATGCCGACGCGGGACAACCGCAGCACAAGGTCACTGAGTTTATTGATGATATGGCAGTGGCCTACGCGTGGGCTGATGTCGTGGTTTGTCGCTCAGGCGCGCTGACGGTGAGCGAAATTGCCGCCGCAGGTTTGCCTGCGCTGTTTGTGCCGTTCCAGCACAAAGACAGACAGCAGTATTGGAATGCGCTGCCGCTGGAGAAAGCGGGCGCCGCCAAAATTCTGGAGCAGCCGCAGTTTACTGTGGATGCCGTCGCCAGCACCCTTGCCGGGTGGTCGCGAGAAACGTTATTAACCATGGCAGAACGTGCGCGCGCCGCATCCATACCGGATGCCACAGAGCGCGTTGCAAATGAAGTGAGCCGGGCTGCCCGGGCGTAATTGTGGTGATGCCTTTTGCATCGCATGAACTAAGAAGTTAATGGCTAAAGAATGAATACACAACAACTGGCAAAACTGCGTTCCATCGTGCCCGAAATGCGTCGCGTTCGGCACATTCACTTTGTCGGCATCGGTGGTGCTGGTATGGGCGGTATTGCCGAAGTTTTGGCCAATGAAGGTTATCAGATCAGCGGTTCTGACTTAGCGCCGAATCCTGTGACGCAGCAGTTGACGAATCTGGGTGCCACGATTTTCTTCAACCATCGCCCGGAAAACGTGCGCGATGCGAGCGTGGTGGTGGTATCCAGCGCTATTTCTGCGGATAACCCGGAAATTGTTGCAGCGCATGAAGCACGTATTCCGGTGATTCGTCGTGCTGAAATGCTGGCGGAGTTAATGCGTTTTCGTCACGGTATTGCTATTGCCGGGACGCACGGTAAAACCACGACTACGGCAATGGTCTCCAGCATCTACGCGGAAGCGGGTCTGGATCCCACTTTTGTCAACGGCGGTCTGGTGAAGGCCGCAGGCGTGCATGCGCGCCTGGGTCATAGCCGTTATTTGATTGCCGAAGCGGACGAGAGCGACGCGTCGTTCCTGCATTTGCAGCCGATGGTGGCGATTGTCACCAATATCGAAGCCGACCACATGGATACCTACCATGGCGACTTCGAAAATTTAAAGCAGACGTTTATTAATTTCCTGCATAACTTGCCGTTTTATGGTCGTGCGGTGATGTGCGTTGACGATCCGGTTATCCGCGAACTGTTACCGCGAGTTGGCCGTCAAACCACAACCTATGGTTTCAGTGATGATGCCGATGTGCGCGTTGAAGATTACCAGCAGATTGGTCCACAAGGACACTTCACGCTGGTGCGTCAGGGGATGGCCGATTTACGTGTTACGTTAAACGCGCCGGGTCGTCACAATGCACTGAACGCGGCGGCGGCAGTGGCGGTCGCGACGGAAGAAGGTATTGAAGACGACGCTATTCTGCGCGCGCTGGAAAGTTTCCAGGGTACCGGACGTCGTTTTGACTTCCTCGGCGAATTCCCGCTTGAGCCGGTGAACGGTAAAGCCGGGACCGCGATGCTGGTTGATGACTATGGCCACCACCCAACGGAAGTGGACGCCACGATTAAAGCCGCACGCGCGGGCTGGCCGGACAAAAACCTGGTGATGCTGTTCCAGCCGCACCGGTTTACGCGTACTCGCGATCTGTACGACGACTTTGCTAACGTGCTGACCCAGGTCGATGCGCTGTTGATGCTGGATGTGTATGCCGCGGGCGAAGCCGCTATTCCGGGTGCCGACAGCCGTTCGTTGTGCCGTACGATTCGTGGCCGCGGTAAGATCGATCCGATTCTGGTGTCCGACCCGGCCCAGGTGGCAGAAATGCTGGCACCCGTATTAACCGGCAACGATCTGATTTTGGTGCAGGGCGCTGGAAATATCGGCAAAATCGCGCGTTCCTTAGCTGAAATCAAACTGAAGCCGCAAAACCCGGAGGAAGAACAACATGGCTGATAAAATCGCGGTCCTGTTAGGGGGAACCTCCGCTGAACGTGAAGTATCGCTGAATTCAGGCGCGGCCGTATTGGCAGGGTTACGCGAAGGTGGTGTAGATGCCCATCCGGTTGACCCTAAAGAGGTCGATGTCACTCTTCTGAAATCTATGGGGTTTCAGAAGGTGTTTATTGCGCTGCATGGTCGTGGCGGTGAAGATGGCACATTGCAGGGCATGCTGGAGTTGATTGGCCTGCCGTATACCGGCAGCGGCGTCATGGCTTCCGCGATTTCCATGGACAAACTGCGCAGCAAGCTGCTGTGGCAGGGCGCAGGTTTACCCGTCGCCCCATGGGTTGCGCTGACCCGCGCTGAGTTCGAAAAAGGTCTTAGCGATGAAGCAGTTACAAAAGTTTCTGCGTTAGGCTTGCCGTTGATTGTAAAGCCAAGCCGTGAAGGTTCCAGCGTAGGGATGTCAAAAGTTGAAGAAGAAAATGCTTTGCAGGGTGCATTAGCATTGGCTTTTCAGCATGATGAAGAAGTACTGATTGAAAAATGGCTCAGTGGCCCGGAATTTACAGTTGCGATACTTGGCGAAGAAATTTTACCGTCAATACGTATCCAACCCGCGGGAACCTTCTATGATTATGAGGCGAAGTATCTCTCTGATGAGACACAATATTTCTGCCCTGCTGGTCTGGAAGTCGAACAAGAAGCCTTTTTACAGGAATTAGTCCTGAAAGCGTGGACTGCATTGGGCTGTAAAGGTTGGGGTCGCATTGACGTCATGCTGGACAGCGATGGCCAGTTTTATCTGCTGGAAGCGAATACCTCTCCGGGTATGACCAGCCACAGCCTGGTGCCGATGGCGGCGCGTCAGGCGGGCCTGAGCTTCTCGCAGTTGGTGGTAAGAATTCTGGAGTTGGCGGACTGATATGTCGCAGGCTGCGCTGAACACGCGAAACGGTGATGAAGAAGAAGTAAACTCCTCACGCCGCAATAATGGAACGCGTCTTGCAGGAATACTGTTCCTGCTGACAGTGCTGTGCACCGTGTTTGTCAGCGGCTGGGTAGTGTTGGGATGGATGGAAGATGCGCAGCGCCTGCCATTGTCAAAACTGGTGTTAACCGGTGAACGGCATTACACGCGCAATGATGATATCCGTCAGTCCATCCTGGCGCTGGGCGCTCCGGGAACATTTATGACTCAGGATGTGAACATCATCCAGAGTCAGATTGAACGCCTCCCGTGGATCAAACAGGCGAGCGTCAGAAAGCAATGGCCTGATGAATTGAAGATTCATCTGGTTGAATATGTGCCAATAGCGCGTTGGAATGACCAACATATGGTGGATGCCGAAGGAAATACCTTTAGTGTCCCAACCGGTCGGGCCAATAAGCAGGTATTACCTATGTTGTACGGACCGGAAGGCAGCGCAAGTGAAGTGCTGCAAGGGTTCCGCGATATGGGGCAGGTGCTGGCTAAGGACAGATTCACCCTGAAGGAAGCGGCAATGACCGCTCGTCGTTCCTGGCAGTTGACGCTGAATAACGATATTAAGCTGAATCTGGGCAGGGGCGATACGATAAAACGTTTGGCTCGCTTTGTGGAACTCTACCCGGTTTTACAGCAGCAGGCGCAAACCGATGGCAAACGGATTAGCTACGTTGATTTGCGTTATGACTCAGGAGCGGCAGTAGGCTGGGTTCCCTTGCCTCCTGAAGAATCTAATCAGCAACAGAATCAGGCACAGGCAGAACAACAATGATCAAGGCGACGGACAGAAAACTGGTAGTTGGACTGGAGATTGGCACCGCGAAGGTAGCCGCTTTAGTAGGGGAAGTTCTGCCCGACGGTATGGTCAATATCATTGGCGTGGGCAGTTGCCCATCGCGAGGTATGGATAAAGGCGGGGTGAATGACCTTGAGTCAGTGGTGAAGTGCGTACAGCGCGCCATTGACCAGGCTGAACTGATGGCAGATTGCCAGATCTCTTCAGTGTATCTGGCGCTTTCCGGTAAACATATTAGCTGTCAGAATGAAATTGGTATGGTGCCCATTTCCGAAGAGGAAGTGACGCAGGAAGATGTGGAAAACGTGGTACATACGGCAAAATCCGTACGCGTTCGCGATGAACATCGTGTTCTGCACGTCATCCCGCAGGAATACGCCATCGACTACCAGGAAGGTATCAAAAATCCGGTCGGTCTTTCCGGTGTGCGTATGCAGGCAAAAGTCCATCTTATTACCTGCCACAACGACATGGCGAAGAATATTGTCAAAGCCGTTGAACGTTGTGGTCTGAAAGTTGACCAACTGATTTTTGCCGGGTTGGCAGCCAGTTATTCCGTATTGACGGAAGATGAACGTGAACTGGGTGTCTGCGTGGTGGATATTGGTGGTGGTACAATGGACATCGCCGTTTATACTGGCGGGGCGTTGCGCCACACTAAAGTTATCCCTTATGCAGGGAATGTCGTGACCAGCGATATCGCGTATGCCTTTGGTACGCCGCCGAGCGATGCTGAAGCCATCAAAGTGCGTCATGGCTGCGCACTGGGTTCCATCGTGGGTAAAGACGAGAGCGTTGAAGTGCCAAGCGTTGGTGGTCGTCCGCCGCGTAGCCTGCAACGTCAGACTCTGGCAGAGGTCATTGAGCCGCGTTATACCGAGCTGCTCAACCTGGTAAACGAAGAAATTTTGCAATTACAAGAACAGCTTCGCCAACAGGGTGTGAAACATCATCTGGCGGCGGGGATTGTGTTAACCGGCGGTGCTGCGCAAATTGAAGGTCTTGCGGCCTGCGCACAGCGCGTGTTCCATACACAAGTACGTATTGGCGCACCGCTGAATATTACCGGCCTGACGGATTATGCCCAGGAGCCGTATTATTCAACGGCGGTGGGGCTGCTGCACTACGGGAAAGAATCCCATTTAAGTGGTGAGGCTGAAGTAGAAAAGCGCGTAACTGCCTCGGTCGGATCGTGGATCAAGCGACTGAATAGCTGGTTACGTAAAGAGTTTTAATTTTTAAAGAGACCGACGCAAATTAACGGTCTCAGGCGACAGGCACTACACAAAGTCATTCAAGTTGCATCGCGGCGGCAACTGAGCGAATCTCCTGGAGCATAGTTTACTATGTCACGGGAGTGAGTGAAGGCAGCCAACAAAGAGGCGGCTTGAAGGATGAAGTGTAAAACGGAGAGAGAAACTATGTTTGAACCTATGGAACTAACCAACGACGCGGTGATTAAAGTCATCGGCGTCGGTGGCGGCGGCGGTAATGCCGTTGAACACATGGTGCGTGAGCGCATCGAAGGTGTTGAATTCTTCGCAGTGAATACCGACGCTCAGGCGTTGCGTAAAACGGCGGTTGGACAGACCATTCAGATTGGTAGCGGCATCACCAAAGGTCTGGGCGCGGGTGCAAACCCGGAAGTCGGTCGTAATGCGGCAGACGAAGATCGCGAAGCTCTGCGCGCAGCGCTTGACGGCGCAGACATGGTGTTTATCGCAGCTGGCATGGGCGGCGGTACCGGTACCGGTGCAGCGCCAGTGGTAGCTGAAGTTGCAAAAGATTTAGGTATCCTGACCGTTGCTGTCGTGACTAAGCCTTTCAACTTTGAAGGCAAGAAGCGTATGGCATTCGCGGAGCAGGGTATCACCGAGCTGTCCAAACACGTGGACTCTCTGATCACTATCCCGAACGACAAGCTGCTGAAAGTACTGGGCCGTGGTATCTCCCTGCTGGATGCATTTGGCGCAGCGAACGACGTGCTGAAAGGCGCAGTCCAGGGTATCGCTGAACTGATTACTCGTCCGGGCCTGATGAACGTCGACTTTGCAGACGTACGCACCGTGATGTCCGAAATGGGCTACGCGATGATGGGTTCTGGCGTGGCGAGTGGTGAAGACCGTGCAGAAGAAGCGGCTGAAATGGCTATCTCTTCTCCGCTGCTGGAAGATATCGATCTGTCCGGCGCACGCGGCGTGCTGGTTAACATTACTGCGGGCTTCGACCTGCGTCTGGATGAGTTCGAAACCGTGGGTAACACGATTCGTGCCTTTGCATCGGATAACGCAACTGTGGTTATCGGTACCTCTCTGGACCCGGATATGAACGACGAATTGCGCGTGACCGTTGTTGCGACTGGAATTGGTATGGATAAGCGTCCTGAAATCACTCTGGTGACCAACAAACAGGTACAGCAGCCGGTAATGGATCGTTACCAGCAGCACGGTATGGCGCCGTTGACGCAAGAGCAGAAACCGGTAGCGAAAGTGGTTAACGACAATACGCCGCAAACCACGAAAGAGCCGGATTATCTGGATATCCCTGCATTCCTGCGTAAGCAAGCTGATTAAGAATTAGCTGGAATTTGGGAATTGTGGCTCTTTGTGCTAAACTGGCCCACCGAATGTATAGTACACTTCGGTTGGATAGGTAATTTGGCGAGATTATACGATGATCAAACAAAGGACTCTTAAACGTATCGTTCAGGCGACTGGCGTCGGTTTGCATACCGGCAAAAAAGTCACCCTGACATTACGCCCTGCGCCGGCCAACACCGGGGTCATCTATCGTCGCACCGACTTGAATCCTCCGGTAGATTTCCCGGCCGATGCCAAATCTGTGCGTGATACCATGCTCTGTACGTGTCTGGTCAATGAGCATGATGTGCGGATTTCAACCGTAGAGCACCTTAATGCTGCTCTGGCGGGCTTAGGTATCGATAACATCGTTATTGAAGTTAACGCCCCGGAAATCCCGATTATGGATGGCAGTGCCGCTCCGTTCGTTTACCTGCTGCTTGATGCAGGTATTGAAGAACTGAGCAGCGCCAAAAAATTTGTTCGCATCAAAGAGACCGTTCGTGTCGAAGATGGCGATAAGTGGGCTGAGTTTAAGCCGTATAATGGTTTTACGTTGGATTTCACTATCGACTTTAACCATCCGGCGATCGACTCCAGCACGCAGCGCTACGCGATGAACTTCTCTGCGGATGCGTTCATGCGCCAGATCAGCCGCGCGCGTACTTTCGGCTTCATGCGTGATATCGAATATCTGCAGTCCCGCGGCCTGTGCCTGGGCGGCAGCTTCGATTGTGCCATCGTTGTTGACGATTATCGCGTATTGAACGAAGACGGCCTGCGTTTTGAAGACGAATTCGTTCGTCACAAAATGCTCGACGCGATTGGTGACTTGTTCATGTGTGGTCACAACATTATTGGTGCATTCACCGCGTATAAATCCGGTCATGCACTGAATAACAAACTGTTGCAGGCAGTCCTGGCAAAACAGGAAGCCTGGGAATATGTGACCTTCCAGGACGATGCAGAACTGCCGTTGGCGTTCAAAGCACCTTCGACTGTACTGGCATAACGACATACGCTGTCGCATAAATTCGACTGGTAAATCTGGCACTCTCTCCGGCCAGGTGAGCCAGTCTTTTTTTTATCTTTCGATTGCAAAACCCCTTATCTGAAGCGACTTTTTCCCCACCAACAGATTAAAACACCGTTCGATCGCTGCTTTCTTAAGCATATTTACCCGCGACTTGCTGTCATTACTGCTGTGGAGCGTACGCTTTAATGGTAATATTTATGCGCAAAAAAATGGTTTTGCATTTGTAACCCCAAACGCAGGGTATATCAGGTGGCAATAACGTGAGTGGAATACTGACGCGTTGGCGACAGTTAGGCAGACGGTACTTCTGGCCGCATCTCCTGTTGGGGATGGTCGCGGCTAGTTTTGGCCTGCCTGCGCTCGGTAATGCTGCTGAACCTAATACTCCCGCGAAGGCGACCGCCAGCAATCACGATCAATCTGCCAAAGTTAACTTTAGCCAGCTTGCTTTGCTGGAGGCGACCAATCGCCGCCCGAATTTTACCGTTGACTACTGGCATCAGCATGCCATTCGTACGGTCATTCGCCATCTTTCTTTTGCCATGGCTCCTCAGGCGCTGCCTGTTGCCGAAGAGCCGTTGCCAATCCAGGCGCACCATCTTGCGTTACTGAATACGCTCAGCGCGATGCTGACGCAAGAAGGCAGACCGCCCGCGACCGTGAGTCGCGTGACATATGCCCATTTTACCTCTCAGGCCGCATTTAGCGTTCCGGTCTGGATCAGCCAGCTGCAGGGTATCCGTGCTGGCCCTCAACGCCTCAGCTAAAAAAGAACCTTCCAACTTATAATTTTTGACTCCGCATCGCGGGGCGTTTGAGATTTTATTATGCTAATCAAATTATTAACAAAAGTATTCGGTAGCCGTAACGAGCGTACGCTGCGTCGTATGCGTAAAGTGGTCAATGTCATCAATGCAATGGAACCGGAGATGGAAAAACTCTCCGATGATGAACTGAAAGCGAAGACCGCTGAATTCCGCGCCCGTCTGGAAAAAGGCGCCAGCGTTGAAAGCCTGATCCCGGAAGCGTTCGCGGTGGTCCGCGAAGCGAGTAAGCGTGTGTTCGGCATGCGTCATTTCGACGTACAGCTGCTGGGCGGTATGGTGCTTAACGATCGCTGCATCGCGGAAATGCGTACCGGTGAAGGTAAAACCCTGACCGCAACGCTGCCAGCCTACCTCAACGCCTTAAGCGGGAAAGGTGTACACGTGGTTACCGTGAACGACTACCTGGCTCAGCGTGACGCCGAAAATAACCGCCCGTTGTTTGAATTCCTCGGCATGACCGTGGGTATCAACATGTCTGGCCTGCCTGCGCCAGCCAAGCGTGAAGCCTACAATGCCGATATTACTTACGGTACCAACAACGAATACGGCTTTGACTACCTGCGCGACAACATGGCGTTTAGCCCGGAAGAGCGCGTTCAGCGTAAACTGCACTATGCGCTGGTCGATGAAGTCGACTCCATCCTGATCGATGAAGCGCGTACGCCGCTGATCATTTCCGGTCCGGCTGAAGACAGCTCGGAAATGTATAAAAAAGTGAACAAAATCATCCCGCACCTGATTCGTCAGGAGAAGGACGATTCCGACACGTTCCAGGGGGAAGGCCACTTCTCTGTTGATGAGAAAGCGCGCCAGGTCAACCTGACCGAACGTGGTCTGGTACTGATTGAAGAGCTGTTGGTTAACGAAGGCATTATGGATGAGGGCGAGTCGCTGTACTCTCCGGGCAACATTATGCTGATGCACCACGTGACTGCTGCACTGCGCGCGCACGTGCTGTTTACCCGCGACGTTGACTATATTGTGAAAGACGGTGAAGTTATCATCGTCGACGAACACACCGGTCGTACCATGCAGGGCCGCCGCTGGTCCGATGGTCTGCACCAGGCTGTTGAAGCCAAAGAAGGCGTAGATATCCAAAACGAGAACCAGACGCTGGCATCCATTACCTTCCAGAACTACTTCCGTTTGTACGAAAAACTGGCCGGTATGACCGGTACAGCAGATACTGAAGCCTTTGAATTCAGCTCCATCTACAAACTGGATACCGTGGTTGTGCCGACCAACCGCCCGATGATCCGTAAGGATTTACCGGATCTGGTGTACATGACTGAAGCGGAAAAAATTCAGGCGATCATTGAAGATATTAAAGAGCGTACTGCAAATGGCCAGCCGGTGCTGGTTGGTACTATCTCTATTGAAAAATCGGAAGTGGTTTCTAATGAGCTGAACAAGGCGGGTATCAAACACAACGTTCTGAACGCCAAGTTCCACGCCAACGAAGCCGCAATCGTCGCCCAGGCGGGTTATCCGTCCGCAGTGACTATCGCGACAAACATGGCAGGTCGTGGTACCGATATCGTGCTGGGTGGTAGCTGGCAGGCGGAAATTGCCGAGCTGGAGGACCCGACTCCAGAACAAATCGCGCAGATCAAAGCCGAGTGGCAGGTTCGCCATGATGCGGTGTTAGCTGCAGGCGGTTTACATATTATCGGTACCGAGCGTCACGAATCTCGTCGTATAGATAACCAGCTGCGTGGTCGTTCTGGTCGTCAGGGGGATGCGGGGTCTTCTCGTTTCTATCTGTCGATGGAAGATGCGCTGATGCGTATTTTTGCTTCTGACCGCGTGTCCGGCATGATGCGTAAACTGGGCATGAAGCCTGGTGAAGCAATTGAACACCCGTGGGTGACTAAAGCGATTGCAAACGCGCAGCGTAAAGTAGAAAGCCGCAACTTCGATATTCGTAAGCAATTGCTGGAATATGATGACGTTGCCAATGACCAGCGTCGCGCAATCTACACCCAGCGTAACGAACTGCTGGACGTAACTGACGTTAGCGAAACCATTAATAGCATCCGTGAGGATGTCTTCAAAGCGACAATTGATGCCTATATTCCGCCGCAGTCTCTGGAAGAAATGTGGGATATTCCGGGTCTGCAGGAACGTCTGAAAAACGACTTCGATCTGGAAATGCCTATTTCAGAGTGGCTGGATAAAGAGCCTGAGCTGCATGAGGAAACGCTGCGCGAACGTATTCTGGCAAACGCCATCGAAGTTTATCAGCGTAAAGAAGAAGTTGTGGGCGCGGAGATGATGCGTCACTTCGAAAAAGGCGTGATGCTGCAAACTCTCGATTCTCTGTGGAAAGAGCACCTTGCGGCGATGGACTACCTGCGTCAGGGTATCCACCTGCGTGGTTATGCGCAAAAAGATCCGAAGCAGGAATACAAGCGTGAATCCTTCTCTATGTTTGCATCAATGCTGGAATCACTGAAGTACGAAGTGATCAGTACCCTGAGCAAAGTTCAGGTACGTATGCCTGAAGAAGTAGAAGCGATGGAGCAGCAACGTCGTGAAGACGCTGAACGTTTAGCGCAGATGCAGCAGTTGAGCCATAAAGGTGACGATTCTGCCGCGGCAGAAGAGCTGGCAGCACAAACTGGCGATCGTAAAGTGGGTCGTAACGATCCGTGTCCTTGCGGTTCCGGCAAAAAGTACAAACAGTGCCATGGCCGCCTGAGTTAAGAAAATAACTTACTGAAAAGGCGCAGAATTCTGCGCCTTTTTTATGGACGATAAAGATGAAAATACTACAGATCGCCGTCGGGATTATTCGCAACCAGCACCATGAAATTTTTATTACCCAGCGTGCGGCTGATGCCCACATGGCAAATAAGCTGGAGTTCCCCGGCGGGAAAATTGAAGCGGGCGAAACGCCGGAGCAGGCGCTGATTCGCGAGTTACAGGAAGAAGTAGGCATTACGCCGACTCAAAGCTCACTGTTCGAAAAGCTGGAGTACCAGTTTCCGGACCGGCATATCACTCTGTGGTTCTGGCTGGTTGAAAGCTGGGAAGGCGAACCGTGGGGGAAAGAGGGGCAACCGGCGCAGTGGATTGCGCAAGATGCTCTGAATACAGAAGATTTTCCGCCTGCGAATGCGCCGGTAATTGAAAAGCTGATTGCTGGATAAAGGTGTTCGTAGGCCGGATTAGGCAACCCCACCATCCGGCAAATTAGGGCGGGGTCGCTACGCTTGCCCGCCCTACGTTTTAGCTGAATTACTTCTGCTCTTCACTCCAGTCGTCGTTTTCCGACAGATCACCAGAGCTTGGGATACGTTTCTCTTCTGCGGCCCACTCACCCAGATCGATTAACTGGCAGCGCTTGCTGCAGAATGGGCGAAACGGGCTGACTTCACCCCACACTACGGGTTTGCCGCAGGTTGGGCAGTTGACGATGGTTTGTTCAGACATGTTGACTCCTTAACAGCACGCCAGATCAAAATCGAGACGCTCAGGCACCTGGCCATTCTCGCTATCCAGCGGCATAAAGCGAATAGCAAAGCGGCTCTTATGACCAGAAATTTGCGGATAAAGCTGCGAATCAAGCGGCAGCTGCAAGCGAAGCAGATCGGCATCTTCGCCGTTGTCCTGATAAAAACCATTCAAGCTGGTTTGCTTACGGAATGGCGCAGAGTTGCGAATTAAATCCAGCACCAGCGACAGTGCCTGATTGAGCGGATTCAGACTTGCAAGCCATGTTTCAACCTGCGCGTCGCGATGCGACTGCGGTAGATGTAACCAAATATGCAGGGTCGGCAGATCGAAACTGCAGCATCCGCCAGGAATGCTTAAACGCTGACGTACAAGGCCAATCAGACGATCTTCGCGCAGCGTCTGTCCAATACGCGGAGCCGAAATCAGAATGCTGCCCGCGCTTTTTAACTGCTGGCGCAATGCGTCGATCCTGTTTTGATCGACGCCGGGAACTTCAACCCAGGCCTGGAGTTTACGCTGTTGTCTTTCCAGCTCTTTGAGGAGTTCGGTACGGACTTCGCCGCGTTCAAATACATCCAGTAAGTCCCCGATGTTGCGGAAAAAATGCAGTGCGCCTGCATGGTCCGCTATGGGTACATTAACGGAGAGCTGTTGGATTAAAAACTCAATGCGCAGCCATGTACGCATCTTCTCATTGAGAGGGTGTTCAAAAAGGACCTGGGTGTGCATTACGGTTTTTCCTGTGAGACAAACTGCAACGCGCATTGCAGATAGAGCGCGTGCAGGTGGGCGACATCCGAGGCGATGGCCTCCGGTGCGCCATTATTATCAATAACATCGTCTGCCACGGCCAGACGCGCTTCGCGCGTTGCCTGGGCAGCAAGAATTTGTTCAACATGCTCACGCGTGACGTCATCGCGCTGCATAGTGCGTCTGAGCTGTGTCTCGGGAGTAACATCCACCACGAGTACGCGGTTGGCTTTTTTATACAGCGAATTTTCCACCAGCAAAGGTACAACCCACAACAGATAAGGGGAGGTTGCTTGCTGAAACTGGCGCTGTGTTTCCTGCTGAATAAGCGGATGGAGCAGGGCATTCAGCCAGCTTTTCTCCTCAGGACTGGAAAAAATGCGTTCGCGTAAAATGCGTCGCTGCAACGATCCGTCGGTAGCTATAACTTCGGTACCAAAATGTTCTTCGATCGCCTTAAGGGCTGGGGTACCGGGTTCAACCACCTGGCGCGCAATAATATCTGCATCAATGACGTTTATTCCGAGGTCTGCGAACGCATTTGCAACGGTACTTTTACCACTGCCAATGCCACCGGTTAAGGCTACCGTATACCTCATAGATGCAGATCCTGGAGTTTAAGTTTGATTATCAAACAGTTAAAAGTTAAGCGTGCGACGGCGAGGTTGCTGCAGGATTAACCTACTATTCGCCAGGTAAATTTATGGGATTGTAGCGTAAAAAAAGAGAATTTCGCAGTCTTGCGCGGCATTGATTAGTGCGTATGATAGCGTCACTGGAGTTGTGAGTTTCGATTTTTCGCCATTAACCCCAGGAATCCGCACATGCGTATCGAAGAAGATCTGAAGTTAGGTTTCAAAGACGTTCTTATCCGCCCTAAGCGTTCTACTCTCAAAAGCCGTTCCGATGTTGAGCTGGAACGTCAATTTACCTTTAAGCACTCAGGTCAGACCTGGTCCGGCGTACCGATTATTGCCGCGAACATGGACACTGTCGGGACGTTTGCCATGGCAACGGCGCTGGCATCCTTCGACATCCTGACTGCGGTACACAAACACTATTCTGTTGAAGACTGGGCTGCTTTCATCGCAGAGAGCTCTGCTGATGTGCTCAAACACGTAATGGTTTCAACCGGCACCTCTGATGCAGATTTCGAAAAAACCAAACAGATTCTGGCGCTCAACCCGGCGCTGAACTTTATCTGCATTGATGTGGCAAATGGCTACTCAGAGCATTTTGTTCAGTTTGTGTCGAAAGCGCGTGAAGCATGGCCGACAAAAACAATTTGTGCGGGCAATGTGGTTACTGGAGAAATGTGTGAAGAGCTGGTACTTTCCGGCGCGGACATTGTTAAAGTCGGCATTGGCCCGGGTTCTGTATGTACCACACGTGTAAAAACCGGCGTTGGCTACCCACAGCTTTCTGCGGTTATTGAATGTGCCGATGCCGCTCACGGTCTGGGCGGCATGATTGTCAGTGACGGCGGCTGCACAATGCCGGGTGACGTGGCAAAAGCGTTCGGCGGTGGCGCGGACTTCGTTATGCTCGGCGGTATGTTGGCCGGTCATGAAGAAAGCGGCGGCAAAATTGTTGAAGAGAACGGTGAGAAATTCATGCTGTTCTACGGCATGAGCTCTGAATCAGCCATGACGCGTCACGTCGGTGGTGTTGCACAATACCGCGCCGCGGAAGGTAAAACAGTTAAGTTGCCTCTGCGTGGCCCGGTTGATAACACTGCACGCGATATCCTTGGCGGCCTGCGTTCTGCCTGTACCTATGTCGGTGCATCTCGCCTGAAAGAACTGACCAAACGTACAACGTTTATTCGTGTACAGGAACAAGAAAACCGCGTTTTCAATAGCCTGTAAGAACAGGTAGGACTATGACATGCCGGATAAGCAGTGCGCCATCCGGCATTTGAATTTATCCCACCCCGCTCATCGCATCTCCTAAATGAAAAATCGGCAAGTACATCGCAACGACCAGCGTACCGATTATCAGCCCCGTAATGACCAGTAACGCAGGCTCGAGTAGCGCAGCCAGATTCTCTGCCTGAGACAATGTTTTCTCGCCGTGGTGATAGGCGAGATTACGCAGCATTACATCCAGCGAGCCGGAAGCCTCACCTGTTCTGACCAACTGTATGCACAATGGGCTGAATTCACTGCAATTTTTGAGTGCTAACCAGACCGGTTTTCCGGCGCTGATGTCGTGATGTACCTGCGCTAAGCGTTGCGACCAGAAAGGGTTGGCCAACGTTTCAGTGACGCTCTCAAGGCCTTGCAGAAAAGGAATACCTGCATTTTGCGTTAACGCCAGAACAGTGAAGATCTGCGTGAGCTTTTGCCCTCTCACCATCGGTCCTATGACCGGGAAGCCGAGCAGCAATTTCTGGCGCAGAGTGAGCCAGTATGGCTTCTGCTTCATCAGGTGATATGCCGCACCCGCTACCAGGCTGAATGCTCCCGCCAGCCATCCCCATTGGCTGCTAAAATGCGCGATGGCAATAATCCACTGAGTGAGTGCCGGTAGCGGGGTGTTAAACGTCTGGTAAATGGCGGCAAACTCAGGGAGTACAAACTGCAGCATCGCGAATACCATCATCACCGCCATCGTGATGATGAATATCGGATAGCGTAGGGCTTTTTTAACTTTATCCGCCAACTGCTGTTGATTCTTCTGCTGGCGGGCGAGTTCAAAGCAGCAGTCGTCCAGCTTACCCGTAAGCTCTCCGGTACGGATCATTGCCTGATAAAGAGGCGGAAAAACGTGTTGCCACTGAGATAGCGAGGTGGAGAGAGAAATACCCTGTTCCATATCGTGAGCCAGCGTGCGCAGTAGCGCTTGCCATTGGCTGCTGGGATGCTGTTCAGCCAGCAAAGCTAAACTTGCCGAGAGTGTTAGCCCTGCTTTCAGCAACGTCGCCAGTTGATGTATGGTTTCAGCGCTTTTTTCACGGCTCCAGTGTGAGGCTTTGACACGCATACGATTAATGCGCAGCGGCGTAATATGCCGTTGCTCAAGAGCAAGCATCAATGAGGGGCGGGTATCGGCCCAAAGTACGCCTTCCAGTGGATTACCTTCGTTGCTAATACCTTGCCAGCGCCAAAGCAGTTTAGCTGACATGGGGCATGCCCAGTACGCGTACCAACTCTTCAAATGTTGTTAACCCATGTTCGACGGCCTTGCAACCATTTTCGAAAAGCGTGCTCATCCCCAGTTGCTGAGCATTCGATTCCACTCCGTCTACGGACGTACCGTTGGCGATGCTCTGGCGCAATGCAGGTGTCACGGGGAGAACTTCAAACAATGCCGTACGGCCATAAAATCCGTGATAGCAATGTTGGCAGCCCGGAGCCTGCCAACGAGGCAGTGGCGTAGGCCAGATCGCTTCCGGGAGCATGATAGGCGTTTCCAGGCGTTGTCGGCAATGGGGACACAATTTTCTCACCAACCGCTGCGCAATAACGAGCGTCAGCGCGGAGGCGATCATCCAGCGTGCAACCCCCATTTGCTGCAAGCGTATTAGTGTTTCTGTGGTGGAATTGGTATGTAGTGTTGATAGAACCAGATGACCGGTTTGTGCGGCTTTAAGGGCTATTTCAGCCGTTTCGCCATCACGGATTTCACCCACCATGATAATGTCGGGATCCTGGCGCAGCAGCGCGCGCAATACTCCCTGAAAAGTGAGACCGGCACGTGGATGAATTTGTGTCTGGTTAAGACCTGCGATCGGGATCTCTACTGGATCTTCCACGCTACAGAGGTTAACGTCCGGAGTGTTTCGGGTCTGCAGCGCACTGTACAGCGTGACCGTTTTACCGCTTCCGGTCGGTCCGGTGACCAGAATCAGCCCCTGAGGCTGCTGCAACGCTTGTGAAAATGCTGCCAGCTGCGCGTCCTGCATTCCCAGCGCGGTGATTTCCAGCGCTTGATCGACCTGATGCAGTAGCCGTAGCACCACTTTTTCGCCAAAGCGACAGGGCAAGGTGGCGATGCGAAACGAGACCGGCTCTCCTGAAATTTCAACGGTAAATTGGCCGTCTTGCGCAAGTCGGTGCTCGGCAATATCCAGACTGCCTAAAACTTTTAGTCTGGCAGTGATGGCGATACCCATCTCGGTCGTGACGTCCGGTAAAGCATGCAGTACGCCATCCACACGTAATCTGATTCGATAGTGATTTTCCGCTGGTTCAAAATGAATATCAGAAGCCCGTTGCACCAGCGCGGATTGAAACGTCTGATTCAGCAAATCTGCTGCGCTGGCGCTGCTTTTCGTGACCACTGCCGGGAGCATTTTCTGTGGCGTATGCGTGTGGCCTTCCATTTGTTGACGCGTCCAGCAGACGATGTCGATACGTCGGGTGGTGGCAAAATGCAGTGCGTCCAGCAATTCGTGGGATGGAGCGTCCACGACGGCGATGTGCACCACTTCATTGTCTGCATCCAGTAATATTCCCTGATGACGTTGGCACAGCGCCGTAAGTTGGGTGGTATTCATCTCTTTTCCTTAATTAATATCGAAACGGAAAACGTCTTCACAGGCCTGTTGCGATGCGCTGTCATTCTGGATAACGCAGTTACGGCTCCAGCCGGTAATACCGTTGGCATTGTCCCAACCCGGCGTCATGGTGATGCTTAACCCGTTCAGGCTTTCTTGTCCGCTGAGGCTGACCACTCCTTTTTCAACGCTCATGGCGGAGACATAACGGGTGGTGGCTGGAGAAGGGATGCCATTCGTTCCGGCATCACAGGTTGTTGTTCCGCCATGCTCCAGCGCACAGAGCTCAACCGCCGTGCGATAGGGAACAAAGGTTTGCAGCATGTCTGTTAACGCGGCTTTGCGCAGATAGTTTTGATAAGCCGGAATACCGATGGCGCTAAGGATGGCAATAATGCCAATGACCACCATGAGTTCGATAAGTGTGAAGCCTCGTTGCTTGTCCATCGTTCGCTCCTTGAGTTAGCTGGCGCTACTTTGGCAAACGCTCGGGTTTACGGCGAGAGGCAAAAAACAGAACGGGAAGGCGGGTTCCGAGGATTTTTATGAAATTACAGAGTCAGACAACGTATTTGCGAAGAGGCTCGAAGAAACAGCCGTATGGCGGCGTAAACGCTTATCCGGCCGATAGAAAAACCGGCGTGATGGGCCCGATAAGTGAATGTACTATCGGGCTAAACCATCAGTAATTAGCGAAAACGCATAGAGAGATCGAGCGCGCGAACATGCTTGGTCAGCGCGCCAACAGAGATGAAATCCACGCCGGTTTCGGCAAATTCGCGCAGAGTGTCATGAGTGACGTTACCCGACACTTCCAGACGCGCCTGGCCGTTGGTGCGTTTTACCGCTTCCCGCATTTGGTCTGTTTCGAAGTTATCGAGCATGATGATGTCGGCCCCTGCTTTCAGCGCGTCGTCCAGTTCATCCAGGCTTTCTACTTCGACTTCAACCGGCACATCCGGGTGCAGCCAGAAGGCTTTTTCAACGGCCTGACGTACCGAACCTGAAGCAATAATGTGGTTTTCTTTAATCAGGAAAGCGTCAGAAAGGCCCAGACGATGATTCGCGCCGCCGCCGCATAATACGGCGTATTTCAGCGCGGTACGCAGCCCCGGCAGAGTTTTACGTGTATCCAGCAGTTGGGTTTTTGTTCCCGCCAGCAGGTCGACATATTTACGCACCTCGCTCGCCACACCCGAAAGCGTCTGTACAAAATTAAGCGCGGTACGTTCGCCGGTTAGCAGCACGCGGGAAGGGCCGTCCAGTTCAAATAGCGGCTGATTGGCCTTAATGCTGTCGCCATCTTCGACATGCCAGGTGATGTTGACATCATCGCCAGCCAGTTGAATAAAGACCTCTTCCACCCAACGTTTTCCACAAAAAACGCCATCTTCGCGGGTGATCACGGTGGCGTGGGAGCGCATCTCCGCGGGTAAAAGCTGTGCGGTGATATCGTTATTGGCATCAACTTCTCCGCCTAAATCTTCACGCAGCGCCTGAGCTACAGCGGCAGGGATATCCAGATTTATGCGTTCCAACAGCGCGTCACGTCGGTAGTCAGGGTTATAGCGGCGAGGCGGCATGATAAAACTCCAAATTGCTAACGAATCATAAGGTGGAAACATGCTACCCTGAACCTGATATGAGCACCACCAATAAGGAGATTCTGCATGTTGTTAGACGAGGGCTGGCTGGCAGAGGCGCGACGCGTTCCCTCTCCTCATTACGATTGCCGCCCGGATGACGAAAACCCTTCTCTGCTGGTGGTGCATAATATCAGCCTGCCGCCTGGCGAGTTTGGCGGCCCGTGGATCGATGCGCTGTTTACGGGCACGATTGATCCCAATGCCCATCCTTATTTTGCCGGGATCGCCCATTTGCGCGTTTCGGCACATTGTTTAATTCGCCGTGACGGTGAAATCGTGCAGTATGTCCCCTTTGATAAACGCGCCTGGCATGCTGGCGTGTCGAACTATCAAGGCCGCGAACGCTGTAATGATTTCTCAATTGGTATTGAGCTGGAAGGGACGGATACGCTGGCCTATACCGATGCGCAGTATCAGCAACTGGCAGCCGTGACGAATGCCCTGATTACGCGTTATCCGGCAATTGCCAACAACATGACAGGACATTGCAATATTGCGCCCGAGCGTAAGACCGATCCCGGGCCCTCTTTTGACTGGGCAAGGTTTCGCGCCCTGGTCACCCCCTCGTCGCACAAGGAGATGACATGACGCTGTTTACAACATTACTGGTGTTGATTGTTGAACGCCTGTTTAAGCTGGGTGAGCACTGGCAGCTTGATCACCGGGTTGAAGCTTTTTTCCGCCGGGTGAAGCATTTTTCGATGATGCGTACGGTAGGCATGGCCCTTATTGCGATGGGGGTGACGTTCCTGTTGCTGCGCGCACTTCAAGGCCTGTTGTTTAACGTGCCTTTGCTGGTGGCGTGGATCTTAATTGGTTTGCTGTGCATCGGCGCTGGCAAGACGCGTCTTCATTATCATGCCTATCTGAACGCGGCTGCTCGCGATGACGCTCACGCCCGTGAAGCGATGGCCAGCGAGCTGACCCTGATTCATGGGATTCCGCCTGAGTGCGATGAGCGTGAGTTCTTGCGTGAACTGCAGAACGCGCTGCTATGGAACAACTTTCGCTTTTATCTGGCGCCGTTATTCTGGCTGATTGTCGGTGGCCCGTGGGGACCGGTGACGCTGGTGGGTTATGCCTTTCTACGTGCCTGGCAGTCCTGGCTGGCGCGCTATCAGACGCCTCACCAGCGTTTGCAATCAGGTATCGATGCGATCCTGCATGTGCTGGACTGGATCCCGGTGCGACTGGCGGGTGTCGTCTATGCGCTGCTGGGGCACGGCGAGAAGGCGTTGCCTGCCTGGTTTGCGTCGCTGGCGGATCTGCATACTTCGCAATATCAGGTGCTTACTCGCCTTGCGCAGTTTTCTTTGGCGCGTGAACCACATACCGATAAAGTCGCAACGCCAAAAGCCGCGGTTTCGATGGCGAAGAAGACTTCGTTTGTGGTGGTGGTGGTCATTGCCGTGTTGACCATTTATGGCACATTAATTTAAGCCATTATTATTGGTGGATGGCGTTGCGCTTATCCGTCGAGGAAAAAAGATTGGCCCGGTCGCTTTGTGCTTGCGGGCCAATCTTTCAAAGCGTATCAGCAGGTGGGATGCCAAAATCTGGCATCCCGTTTTCGTTCCAGCGTACCAGCTTCAGACGAGTGTGGCGGTTTGGGTCGTACAGCGGATCGCCCTCGATTTCAGTGTAATTTCTCGCGTGGTACACCAGCACATCTTCTCCTTCCGGCGTTTGCGTAAAGCTGTTGTGTCCCGGCCCGTATTGGCGGTTTTCATAGCTGGTGGTAAAGACCGGGCGCGGCGATTTGTGCCAGTTCTGCGGGTTGAGCGGATCGGCATTGAGATCAATCCACAATAACCCCATACAGTAGTTCTCATCGGTGGCGCTGGCGGAATAGCTGATAAACAGCTTGTCGCCGTGAACCATGACGGCCGGGCCTTCGTTGACCCAAAAACCCCGGCATTCCCAGTCATACTCTGGATGACTGAGCATTACCGGCTCGCCTTTAATCGTCCATGGATTTTCCAGTTCGGCGAGATAGATATTGGAGTTTCCGGCGATATCGGGGGATTTCTGCGCCCACAGATACCACTGTTTTCCCTGATGGTTAAAGGTGGTGGCATCGAGCGCGAAGGTATCAAACTGCGTTTTAATCTGCCCTTTCTCTGTCCATTGGCCGGTCAGCGGATCGGCGTCTGCACATTCGAGCGCAAACATACGGTGCTGGAACATCCCCAGCTTGTCGAGCGCCTGTGTGTGGGCGGCGGCAAAATAGATGTACCACTTGCCTGCCAGATGATGGATCTCAGGTGCCCAGATCAACTGGCTCATGGGGCCGTTTTCTGGTTTGCGCCAGACGACAACCGGGACGGCGGTGCGTAACCCTTCCAGCGAGTCCGCCCGGCGGATCTCCAGGCGATCGTATTCGGGTACTGAAGCAATGAAATAGTAGTGGCTACCGTCACGTAAAATAAACGGGTCGGCACGCTGTTCAATAAAGGGGGTTGGCCACTGATTCATTAGGCTTTCCTTACGTTTTCAGTCGTTTTTATATCGTGGTACTCATTCAGTTCACGGTAGTTGGCGCGGCGCTTTTCTAAATCTGTCTGGATTTGTTGCATAAACTCGCGGTCAACTTTCAGCAGACGAACTACGCCTGCGGTAATCAGGTAGCCTACACCCGGTATGATGGTAAACAGCAGCATAATACCGTTAATGGCGGAGTCGCTTTGCGCTTTCGCCCCTGCGTCGTAGCCATACCAGGAGAGCAGGAAACCAACCATCGCTCCGGCAATCGCCAGGCCCAGTTTCAGGAAGAACAGGTTGCCGGAGAAGCTGATTCCGGTGATACGTTTACCGGTTTTCCACTCGCCGTAGTCATCGACATCTGCCATCAGCGACCAGTGCAGTGGGGATGGGATCTGATGCAGAATGTTGAGCAGGAAGTAAAGCACCATAATCATCATGGTGGCTTTAGGATCGAAGAAGTAAAACGCGCCGGAGAAAATCGCCAGGATGATATTGGTCCAGAAGAAGACTTTCAGTTTGCACCAGCGATCGGTTAACACCTTCGCCAGCATGCTGCCAATCATCATGCCCACAACGCCAAGGCTGATAAACAGCGTTGCGAACTGCGTGCTTTGCTGCATAACCCAGGTTACGTAGTACATGGTGGCAGCCATGCGAATAAAGCCCGGACAGACGTTGCACAGGGTTAACAGCAGGATTTTTACCCACTGATCGTTCTTCCATACGTCTTTCAGGTCGGCTTTTAAATCGTCGTTAGTCGGGACGGCAGGACGTACGCGCTCACGGACGGTTGCAAAGCAAAACAGGAACATACACATGCCGATGAAGGCCAGCACTGCCATCGCCATCTGATAGCCTTTAGCTTTATCTTCCCCGCCAAACCAGTCCGCCATTGGCAGTAAGGTGAGGGAGAGCAGCAGGGTTGCAATTCCTACCAACACAAAGCGATATGACTGGCAGGCGACACGTTCCTTTGGATCGTTAGTGATGACGCTGCCGAGCGAGCAGTAAGGGATGTTGATCGCCGTATAGGTGATAGAGAGCAGGAAGTAGGTGACGAACGCATAGATTACTTTGCTGTTATATGTCCACTCAGGAGTGGTAAACATGAGTACGCTAAATAATGCGTATGGGAAAGCCATCCACAAAAGCCATGGACGAAATCGACCATATTTGCTGCGGGTGCGGTCGGCCATCGCGCCCATAATAGGGTCGGTAACGGCATCTATAACGCGTACTGACAGCAGTAACACGCCGACCAGGGCCGGTGCCAGGCCAAAAATATCGGTGTAAAAATAGTTAACAAACAACATGATGGCGCCAAAGATGATGTTGCATCCGGCGTCGCCCATTCCATAGCCGATCTTTTCTTTCACCGTGAGCTTACTGGTTTCCATCAACTGCACTCCATTAATAAGATATGGAGATAATTATTGTCTGGCAGAGGTGTTTTTGCGTTGCAGGATAACGCCAGTGATATGGACGAAACAGTCGTGAGTGGGAAAGTGTGAGGCAGGTAACAACCCCCACCTGATGCAGGTGGGGGAGGGAGAATTAATGTGCTTTAGCTACTTTGGCAGTTTTCTGTTTGCACAAATAGCCGATGCCAAGAATGGCAATCCATACCGGGATTAAGTACACCGAAATTGCCATGCCCGGCGTCATCAGCATAATCACCAGCACTGCAGCCATGAAAATCAGACATACCCAGTTACCAAGCGGATAGAGCAGCGCCGGGAAACGGGTGGTAACGCCTTGCTGCTGTTTGGCTTTGCGGAACTTCATGTGCGCCAGGCTAATCATTGCCCAGTTGATCACCAGTGCGGAAACCACCAGCGCCATCAGCAGGCCAAAGGCGGATTCCGGTGCCAGATAGTTGATCAGTACACACAGAGCCGTAACCAGCGCGGAGACCAGAATGGTGTTCACCGGTACGCCGCGTTTGTCGACGTTCATCAGCGCTTTTGGCGCGTTGCCCTGCTGTGCCAGACCGAACAGCATACGGCTGTTGCAGTATACGCAGCTGTTATACACAGAAAGGGCAGCGGTCAGCACTACGATGTTCAGAGCATTGGCAACAAAGGTGTCGCCCAGCTCGTGGAAAATAAGGACAAACGGGCTGGTATCAGCCGTGACGCGCGTCCACGGCATCAGGGAAAGCAGAACAGCCAGCGAACCTACATAGAAAATGAGGATACGGTAGATAACCTGGTTGGTTGCTTTGGGAATGCTTTGCTCCGGGTTATCGGCTTCTGCTGCGGTGATCCCGACCAGCTCCAGCCCACCAAAAGAGAACATAATAATAGCCATCATCATCACCAGACCGGTGAAGCCGTGCGGCAGGAAGCCACCCTGACTCCACAGGTTACTGACGCTGGCCTGCGGGCCGCCGTTGCCGCTAAACAGCAACCAGCCGCCGAACAGAATCATCGCAACCACGGCAATGACTTTGATAATGGCGAACCAGAACTCCATTTCCCCAAACACTTTCACGTTGGTCAGGTTGATGGCGTTGATCAGCACGAAGAAGGCTGCAGCAGAAACCCAGGTGGGGATCTCCGGATACCAGAACTGGATGTATTTACCTACGGCAGTCAGTTCAGCCATGGCAACCAGGACGTACAGTACCCAATAGTTCCAGCCAGAAGAGAAGCCCGCAAAACCGCCCCAGTATTTATAAGCAAAGTGGCTAAAGGAGCCTGCAACCGGCTCTTCAACTACCATTTCACCTAATTGACGCATAATCAAAAAGGCGATAAAGCCGGCAATTGCGTAACCCAGAATAATACCCGGTCCTGCAGACTGGATAACGGATGCGCTACCGAGGAATAACCCGGTACCAATCGCGCCACCCAGCGCGATTAGCTGTATATGGCGGTTCTTAAGACCGCGCTTGAGCTGATCGCCATGCTGTTGACTTTCCATCATTAAACCTCGTGTGTGGTTTTACTCTTCATATTTCGAGTACTTATTTTTTGAACTACGCAGCAATGCGTGTGTAAGTTTGCAATTCCGTTTGTTGTATTTATTTGTTTACAGATGCTTTAGATAAAATGTTGCCTCAATGCTTTTGTCTTGATCAGAATAATGATATGCGAGCGCGAATGCACCTGCTTTATGCGGGCAAGATGACGAGTTGAATAAAAAGAAACCATTTGTAAATGCGAGTTTATCTACCACAAAATTTCCATTTTGAATTTTTATTCACTAATTGTGGCTAGTGTGTCGATAAATAATCAGGTGAATCGGTTCAGATGAGATATTTTTTCGTTTCAATTCCGTTAAAACTACCCCGTGGTGGGTAAATTTAACATTTGTGCATAGTTACATGTTTGAAACGTTATTTCTGTAATGTTGTTAAAATATGCCCCCTTTACTGATTTCAATCAAAACCTGTATGGACAGAAGGTGAATACTTTGTTACTTTAGCGTCAAGAACATGAAATTGGTAAGGCCAATTGACTCCGGGCAAATGGCTTAAGACAGGAAATCATGGCCTACAGCAAAATCCGCCAACCAAAACTCTCCGATGTGATTGAGCAGCAGCTGGAGTTTTTAATTCTTGAGGGGACACTTCGCCCCGGAGAAAAACTCCCACCGGAACGCGAGCTGGCAAAACAGTTCGACGTCTCCCGCCCCTCCTTACGCGAGGCGATCCAACGCCTTGAAGCGAAGGGGTTACTGCTTCGTCGTCAGGGCGGTGGCACTTTTGTTCAGAGCAGCCTGTGGCAGAGCTTTAGCGACCCACTGGTAGAGCTGCTCTCCGACCATCCTGAATCCCAGTTTGACCTGCTTGAGACGCGCCATGCGCTGGAAGGTATTGCAGCCTATTACGCTGCACTGCGCAGCACGGATGAAGACAAAACGCGTATCCGTGAACTCCACCATGCGATCG
Organism: Citrobacter sp. Cb080; assembly: GCF_030334745.1. NCBI lineage: Bacteria > Pseudomonadati > Pseudomonadota > Gammaproteobacteria > Enterobacterales > Enterobacteriaceae > Citrobacter > Citrobacter sp. Cb080. The sequence continues at coordinate 126,986 of NZ_JAOWDG010000083.1, forward strand.
AGCTTGCTCAACAGTCCGGCGATCTTGACGGCGAATCTGACGCGGTACTCCAGTATCAAATTGCTGTCACCGAAGCGGCACATAATGTGGTGCTGCTCCATTTGCTAAGGTGTATGGAGCCGATGCTGGCCCAGAACGTTCGGCAAAACTTCGAATTGCTGTATGCGCGTCGCGAGATGCTGCCGCTGGTGAGCAGTCACCGTACCCGCATCTTTGAAGCAATTATCGCCGGAAAGCCTGAAGAAGCGCGTGAAGCGTCTCACCGTCACCTGGCGTTTATCGAAGAGATTCTGCTGGACAGGAGCCGTGAGGAAAGCCGTCGTGAACGCGCCTTACGCCGTCTGGAGCAACGAAAGAATTAGTGATTTTTCTGGCAGAACGTTAACCAGAAGATGTTGTAAATCAAGCGCTATCGAAAGGCGCGGCAACTAAACGCAGAACCTGTCTTATTACGCTCTCTGGTGAGAACGTAATGGGACAGGTTCCAGATAACTCAACGTATTAGATAGATAAGGAATACCCCCATGTCAGAACGTTTCCCAAATGACGTGGATCCGATCGAAACTCGCGACTGGCTACAGGCGATCGAATCGGTCATCCGTGAAGAAGGTGTTGAGCGTGCTCAGTATCTGATCGACCAACTGCTTTCAGAAGCTCGCAAAGGCGGCGTGAAAGTAGCGGCAGGTGCTGGGGCCAGCAATTATGTAAACACTATTGCCGTTGAAGATGAACCGGAATACCCGGGCAATCTGGAGCTGGAGCGTCGTATTCGTTCTGCTATCCGCTGGAACGCCATCATGACCGTACTGCGCGCGTCTAAAAAGGACCTCGAGCTGGGTGGCCACATGGCATCCTTCCAGTCCTCCGCAACGGTGTATGATGTTTGCTTCAACCACTTCTTCCGTGCACGCAACGAACAGGATGGCGGCGATCTGGTTTACTTCCAGGGCCACATCTCTCCGGGCATCTACGCTCGCGCATTCCTGGAAGGTCGTCTGACTGAAGAGCAGATGAACAACTTCCGTCAGGAAGTACATGGCAAAGGCCTGTCTTCCTACCCGCACCCGAAACTGATGCCGGAATTCTGGCAGTTCCCGACCGTATCTATGGGTCTGGGCCCAATCGGTGCAATCTACCAGGCTAAATTCCTGAAATATCTGGAACACCGTGGCCTGAAAGATACCTCTAAACAAACCGTTTACGCCTTCCTGGGCGACGGCGAAATGGATGAGCCAGAATCTAAGGGTGCAATCACCATCGCGACCCGTGAGAAACTGGACAACCTGGTCTTTGTTATCAACTGTAACCTGCAGCGTCTTGACGGTCCGGTCACCGGTAACGGCAAGATTGTTAACGAACTGGAAGGCATCTTCGCGGGCGCTGGCTGGAACGTTATCAAAGTCATGTGGGGCGGTCGTTGGGATGAGCTGCTGCGTAAAGATACCAGCGGTAAACTGATCCAACTGATGAACGAAACCGTTGACGGCGACTACCAGACCTTTAAATCCAAAGATGGCGCATACGTACGTGAGCACTTCTTCGGTAAATACCCGGAAACCGCAGCCCTGGTTGCTGACTGGACTGACGAGCAGATTTGGGCTCTGAATCGTGGTGGTCACGATCCGAAGAAAGTCTACGCTGCACTGAAGAAAGCGCAGGAAACCAAAGGCAAAGCAACTGTAATCCTGGCCCATACCATCAAAGGTTACGGCATGGGTGACACCGCCGAAGGTAAAAACATCGCTCACCAGGTTAAGAAAATGAACATGGACGGCGTGCGTTATATCCGCGACCGTTTCAACGTTCCTGTGACCGATGAGCAGGTTGAAAACCTGTCTTACATCACCTTCCCGGAAGGTTCTGAAGAGCACACTTATCTGCACGCTCAGCGTCAGAAACTGCACGGCTATCTGCCTGCTCGTCAGCCGAACTTCACCGAGAAGCTGGAACTGCCTGCTCTGGAAGACTTCGGTGCGCTGCTGGAAGAGCAGAACAAAGAAATCTCCACCACTATCGCTTTCGTTCGTGCCCTGAACGTGATGCTGAAGAACAAGTCGATCAAAGATCGTCTGGTTCCGATCATCGCTGACGAAGCGCGTACTTTCGGTATGGAAGGTCTGTTCCGTCAGATCGGTATCTACAGCCCGAACGGTCAGCAGTACACCCCGCAGGACCGTGAGCAGGTTGCTTACTATAAAGAAGACGAGAAAGGTCAGATCCTGCAGGAAGGCATCAACGAACTGGGTGCTGGCGCATCCTGGCTGGCTGCTGCGACCTCCTACAGCACCAACGATCTGCCGATGATTCCGTTCTACATCTACTACTCCATGTTCGGGTTCCAGCGTATCGGTGACCTGTGCTGGCAGGCAGGCGACCAACAGGCTCGCGGCTTCCTGGTCGGGGGAACTTCTGGTCGTACGACGCTGAACGGCGAAGGTCTGCAGCACGAAGATGGTCACAGCCATATTCAGTCTCTGACTATCCCGAACTGTATCTCTTACGATCCGTCTTACGCGTACGAAGTTGCGGTCATCATGCACGATGGTCTGGAGCGTATGTACGGTGAGAAACAAGAGAACGTTTATTACTACATCACCACGCTGAACGAAAACTACCACATGCCGGCAATGCCAGCAGGTGCCGAGGAAGGTATCCGTAAAGGTATCTACAAACTTGAAACCCTCGAAGGTAAGAAAGGTAAAGTTCAGCTGCTGGGCTCCGGTTCTATCCTGCGTCACGTGCGTGAAGCAGCACAGATCCTGGCGAACGACTACGGTGTAGGTTCTGACGTTTACAGCGTAACCTCCTTCACTGAACTGGCGCGTGATGGCCAGGATTGTGAACGCTGGAACATGCTGCACCCGATGGAAACTCCGCGCGTTCCGTACATCGCTCAGGTGATGAACGACGCTCCGGCAGTGGCATCTACTGACTATATGAAACTGTTTGCCGAACAGGTTCGTACTTATGTACCGGCTGATGATTATCGCGTACTGGGTACTGACGGCTTCGGTCGCTCTGACAGCCGTGAAAACCTGCGTCACCACTTCGAAGTTGATGCTTCTTATGTGGTTGTAGCGGCCCTGGGCGAACTGGCTAAACGTGGCGAAATCGATAAGAAAGTGGTTGCTGACGCAATCATCAAATTCAACATCGATGCAGATAAAGTTAACCCGCGTCTGGCGTAAGAGGTAAAAGAATAATGGCTATCGAAATCAATGTACCGGACATCGGGGCTGATGAAGTTGAAATCACCGAGATCCTGGTCAAAGTGGGCGACAAAGTTGAAGCTGAACAGTCGCTGATCACCGTAGAAGGCGACAAAGCCTCTATGGAAGTTCCGTCTCCTCAGGCAGGTATCGTTAAAGAGATCAAAGTCTCTGTTGGCGACAAAACTGAGACCGGCAAACTGATCATGATTTTCGATTCCGCCGATGGTGCAGCAGCCGCTGCACCTGCTCCGGCAGAAGAGAAGAAAGAAGCAGCTCCGGCAGCAGCACCTGCTGCGGCAGCGGCGAAAGAAGTACACGTACCGGACATCGGCGGTGACGAAGTCGAAGTTACCGAGGTTATGGTTAAAGTGGGCGACACCGTTGCGGCTGAACAGTCTCTGATCACCGTTGAAGGCGATAAAGCGTCGATGGAAGTTCCGGCGCCGTTCGCGGGCACCGTTAAAGAGATCAAAATCAACACGGGCGACAAAGTGTCTACCGGTTCTCTGATTATGGTCTTCGAAGTTGCAGGCGCAGCGCCTGCTGCAGCACCGGCTCAGGCGGCAGCTCCAGCAGCAGCAGCGGCGGCTCCGGCAGCTTCTGGCTCGAAAGAGGTTAACGTTCCGGATATCGGCGGTGACGAAGTTGAAGTCACTGAAGTGATGGTTAAAGTGGGCGATAAAATTGCCGCTGAGCAGTCACTGATTACCGTTGAAGGCGATAAAGCGTCGATGGAAGTTCCGGCACCGTTCGCGGGCACCGTGAAAGAAATCAAAATCAGCACCGGCGACAAAGTCAAAACCGGTTCTCTGATTATGATCTTCGAAGTTGAAGGCGCAGCACCTGCTGCCGCTCCAGCTGCCGCGGCTGCTCCAGCCTCTGCAGCTGCACCGGCTCAGGCTGCTAAACCAGCCGCAGCTCCGGCCGCGAAAGCGGAAGGTAAATCTGAGTTCGCTGAGAACGACGCTTACGTTCATGCAACGCCGCTGATTCGTCGCCTGGCGCGCGAGTTCGGTGTAAACCTGGCGAAAGTGAAAGGTTCTGGCCGTAAAGGTCGTATCCTGCGTGAAGACGTTCAGGCTTACGTGAAAGACGCTATCAAGCGTGCTGAAGCTGCTCCGGCAGCAGCAGGCGGCGGTATTCCGGGCATGCTGCCTTGGCCGAAAGTGGACTTCAGCAAGTTTGGTGAAATCGAAGAAGTGGAACTGGGCCGTATCCAGAAAATCTCTGGTGCTAACCTGAGCCGTAACTGGGTGATGATCCCGCACGTTACTCACTTCGACAAGACCGATATCACCGATCTGGAAGCGTTCCGTAAACAGCAGAACGCCGAAGCTGAAAAACGTAAACTGGATGTGAAATTCACGCCAGTGGTCTTCATCATGAAAGCCGTTGCCGCCGCTCTGGAACAGATGCCGCGCTTCAACAGCTCTCTGTCTGAAGACGGTCAGCGTCTGACCCTGAAAAAATACATCAACATCGGTGTCGCGGTAGATACGCCGAATGGTCTGGTTGTTCCGGTCTTCAAAGACGTGAACAAGAAGAGCATTACCGAGCTGTCTCGTGAACTGACCACCATCTCCAAGAAAGCGCGTGATGGCAAGCTGACCGCTGGCGAAATGCAGGGCGGTTGCTTCACCATCTCCAGCATCGGTGGCCTGGGTACGACCCACTTCGCGCCGATTGTGAACGCGCCGGAAGTGGCTATCCTCGGTGTCTCCAAGTCCTCTATGGAGCCAGTGTGGAACGGTAAAGAGTTTATGCCGCGTCTGATGATGCCGATTTCGCTCTCCTTCGACCACCGCGTAATCGACGGTGCTGATGGTGCGCGCTTTATCACCATCATCAACAACATGCTGTCTGACATTCGCCGCCTGGTGATGTAAGCGAAAAAGCCGGCCCGACGGCCGGCTTTTTTCTGGTAATCTCATGAAGTCAGTGAGGTTATTGTGCGAAAGACAAATCGGTTGCCGTTTGTTGTTTCAAAATTGTTAACAATTTTGTAAAATACGGGCGGATAGAACGACCCGGTGGACGACGGGTATAAATTAAGAGGTCATGATGAGCACTGAAATCAAAACTCAGGTCGTGGTACTTGGGGCAGGCCCTGCAGGTTACTCTGCTGCCTTCCGTTGCGCAGATTTAGGTCTGGAGACCGTCATCGTAGAACGTTACAGCACCCTCGGTGGTGTTTGTCTGAACGTCGGCTGTATCCCTTCTAAAGCGCTGCTGCACGTAGCAAAAGTTATCGAAGAAGCCAAAGCGCTGGCTGAACACGGTATCGTTTTTGGCGAGCCGAAAACCGATATCGACAAGATTCGTACCTGGAAAGAAAAAGTTATCACTCAACTGACCGGCGGTCTGGCGGGTATGGCCAAAGGCCGTAAAGTGAAAGTGGTGAACGGTCTGGGTAAATTTACCGGGGCGAACACCCTGGAAGTTGAAGGTGAAAACGGCAAAACCGTGATCAACTTTGACAACGCGATCATCGCGGCGGGTTCCCGTCCGATCGAACTGCCATTCATTCCGCATGAAGATCCGCGCGTGTGGGATTCCACCGATGCACTGGAACTGAAAACTGTTCCTAAGCGCCTGCTGGTAATGGGCGGCGGTATCATCGGTTTGGAAATGGGTACCGTGTACCATGCGCTGGGTTCAGAGATCGACGTGGTTGAAATGTTCGACCAGGTTATCCCGGCTGCCGATAAAGACGTGGTTAAAGTCTTTACCAAACGCATCAGCAAGAAATTCAACCTGATGCTGGAAACCAAAGTGACCGCCGTTGAAGCGAAAGAAGACGGTATCTACGTTTCCATGGAAGGCAAAAAAGCGCCTGCTGAAGCTCAGCGTTACGATGCGGTGCTGGTGGCTATCGGTCGTGTACCGAACGGCAAAAACCTCGACGCGGGTAAAGCTGGCGTGGAAGTTGATGACCGTGGCTTCATCCGCGTTGACAAACAGCTGCGCACCAACGTGCCGCACATCTTTGCTATCGGCGATATCGTCGGTCAGCCGATGCTGGCGCACAAAGGTGTTCACGAAGGTCACGTTGCCGCTGAAGTTATCGCCGGTAAGAAACACTACTTCGATCCGAAAGTTATCCCATCCATCGCCTACACTGAACCAGAAGTAGCATGGGTTGGCCTGACGGAGAAAGAAGCGAAAGAGAAAGGCATCAGCTTTGAGACCGCCACCTTCCCGTGGGCTGCTTCTGGTCGTGCTATCGCTTCCGACTGCGCAGACGGTATGACTAAACTGATTTTCGACAAAGAATCTCACCGTGTTATCGGTGGTGCGATTGTCGGTACCAACGGCGGCGAGCTGCTGGGTGAAATCGGTCTGGCGATCGAAATGGGTTGTGATGCTGAAGACATCGCGCTGACCATCCACGCGCACCCGACTCTGCACGAGTCTGTGGGCCTGGCGGCAGAAGTGTTCGAAGGTAGCATCACCGACCTGCCAAACCCGAAAGCGAAGAAAAAGTAATCTTCCCGCTTTTGTGAAAACGCCTCTTCGGAGGCGTTTTTTTTGCCTGAAAGCTACCAGTTCTGGTAACGTTGCCGCACTGCGCCAGGGCACGTCCGGTATCAAGCTGCAAACCTGCAGCGCGCAGGGCGATCGCGCAAAATACCAGACCCGCGTTGTGTCTAATGCCAACAAAGTGAACCTGAAGTTCGAAGAAGCGAAACCGGTTCTGGAAGCGCAGCTGGCGAAATCCGTTGCTAACATCCTGTAATCTCTCGTGAGTTGGCCGGAGCCCCGGTCAACTCACTATTTGACTGGCATTCAGGGCGCTACGGGCTGCCAGTTTTTATCCAGATGATATGCGGTTAACGCCTCGGCTTTCTGCTGTGCATCAGCGCCGAGATCGGCCTGATAGACTTTATCATCACCGTTAATCATAAAACTCATAACGCCAGTGTGATCGTAGCTGACGGGCCAGGCAACCATCGCAAAGCCGCTGGTTTTATCGGGAAGGATACGGAAACGATAGCCGTGATAGCCCGTGCCAGGCTCTTGCGGACTAAAGGCCGGGCCAAGCGGGCTTGGCGCTTCGCCGGGCGAAACAGGCCAGTACAGACCATCTTTTTTCCCTTCAGAACTGACAATCTTTTGCGCGTATTTTTGGTTCATCGCAAAGTAGCTTTGCTGAGCATCTACATAGGCGTGTAATGCTTCAATAGCGGCAAGTTCGTTGCGCCCAATCTCACGGGTCAGGATCTCTTCAGCCGCTTCCTTGATATCAAATTGCCAGCCGGAAGCGGTTTTAACAACCGGGATCGGCAGTTGCCAGTCGCTGTCCCCGACCACCAGGTGTGCGGTATTGCCGTCGATGACGGTATTATGGCGGACCTTCCAGTCGCGCAGGAAGCGATCAACCGCATCAGGATCGACGCCTTCCGGTGGCAGAAACTCGCGCCAGTTTTCCCCGAGCAGGTTGTTCATCGCGCTTTCATTCTGCTCGCTTATCGCGGTTGCCAGGGCATCGGTCGCCTGGTCTGGTGTGCTGAAGGATTGCTGTGCCATCGCGGTGGTCGAAACCATGAATAACACCATTCCACTGAGTAGTTTATTTTTCATGTCGGTTCCCTTAACGATGACGGAATTCACGGTGTTCAGCACGGTCGCCGGATAGCTGGCGAGATGGCTGGTTGCGGGCGACCTGCCTGCTTTGAGCCCCTCGCTGCTGCTGCGCCTGCCAACTGGCGGAGCGACTGTCGTTGCCGCTCAGCGCATTGGCCCGCGGTTGGCTGGTCCGTTGTTGAAGATTGCGCTGCTGCACGTTGCGTTGCTGCGCTGGTTGCGTGACCCGTTTCTCTTGTCGCTGAGTGGCGGCCTGGCGATGTTCATGTTGCTGAGTGTTTGCCCGTTTTGCCGTTTGCGGTTTGCTATCGTAACCACGGTAGTTATTACGCTGGGAAATTTGCTTTAGTTGTTGGCTGGATGCCTGACGCTGGGCGTCTTTCGTTCCCGTACGCGCCGTCTGGGGGAAGGTTTTCCCCGTTGATTTTTCCATCTGGCTCAACGCTGCCTGACGCTGGCTATCACGGTTGACCGGTCTTTGCTGGGTTGAGCTTAGGCCAGTAGCCGTGTTAGTGGAGTGGAAGCGGTTATTGAGCTGGCTATTAGGGTACGGAACCCCTTCGCGATAGGCCGGGTTGTGCTGCCAGGTACGGTTGGCATCCGTCAGACGCTGTCCACTGATTTTATTGAAGTTATCAACGTTGATATTGATGTTGTTATCACCGTTGCGGTTATAGCCGCCATGGTTATCCCAGTCATCGTTATGATGGTGATCCCAGTCATCGTCGTCATCCCAGTCAATATTGCTGAAGATGGCATAAGTTGTGGCGACGCCGAGGCTGAAGCCTAAACCGTTAACGAAGCTGTTGCCAAACTGCTCGCCGGGCGTTGGCGGTAGATAGGTTGGCGGATAGGCGGTGTTCGGCCAGGTACCGTAAACCGTATTTGGGTTATAGGTGGGAACGTAAACTACCTGCGGGTCGGCGGATTCAATTTTGATTACCGTTGGGCTTGCTGAGGCGGCGGTCGTGGCTGTTGTGGTCGTTGACTCGCTGGTAACGGTTTTAGCCGGAGCTGCTTTGGCCACGGTGGTAACAGTCTGCTGCGGTGTTGATTGCAATGCTCCGGTCTGTTGCGCCAGCGCACGCAGGCGTTGAACGGAATCCATAACCTCTTTCGGCTGCGCAAGGAATGCATCGCCCAGGCTCTGTACCCACGGCGGATTTTCACCCATCAGCGACATCAGCTGTGGAAACGCCACCAGCGATTTCACGCTGGGATCCCAGGGTTGGCTGGCAACGGCCTGAATGGCGGCATCACCCTGCATTTTGGGATTGTCTTTTGACCACTGCGCGGCCTGGATGACGTTGGCCGGGTAGGTTGAGGCCATCAAAATTTGCGACAGCAGTGAATCCGGATAGAGCGCGATAGGCGCAACCCACTGATCGATTTGTGCCGATGTGTACGTAGGGGCTGCGGTGGGCGCTGGTTGATCGGCCGGGGCAGGGGCCGCTACGGGAGCTGGAGCCGGTGCGGACGGTTGCTGTGCGACGGGGGCTGGAGCTGCTGGCTCCGTTGCGCGACTTTTAACGAACATCACGCCAGAGGCGGCAAACAGCCCGGCACTGCACAGAAGGACAAGCAGATGTGGCTTAAAGGGCAACTTCATAAAATGACTCCAACGAGACGAGCGCTGTGCCGTGAGGCGTTCTGTTGCCGCGAGTATTATTCACCCGTGTTAGATAGTTTTGACTTTTATTGGGGATTCACCCGGCAGGTCCGGAAAAAGAGTGTGAAGATTTATTACACAATTATATCTGATGGCTGAAAAATCGCTGGAATATTCAGCATGTCACGCTTGAAAATTAACCGTTTTACATCGTTTTTAGGGAGCCTAAATTACGCCCCGCCTTGTCGCTACACCATTCTTAACGATTCAGCTAATTTTTTATGTTGCTTTTTTGTAAACGGATTAACACTTAATGAAAATCCTGTTATTGTGCCTTACGCGGTACCGGGCATTTACCCTACTAACTACTGTCTCACAGGAGCGTGAAGAGAATCGCCCATCTACAAAAGCGCCGCATTATGACAATGAGAGCGAGGAGATATCGTCGTGCTAGAAGAATACCGTAAGCACGTAGCTGAGCGTGCTGCCCAGGGGATTGTGCCAAAACCGTTAGACGCAACCCAAATGGCCGCACTTGTCGAGCTGCTGAAGACCCCGCCTGTGGGCGAAGAAGAATTCCTGTTAGACCTGTTGATCAACCGCGTTCCTCCTGGCGTAGATGAAGCCGCTTATGTTAAAGCGGGTTTTCTCGCTGCCGTCGCGAAAGGCGACACCACCTCCCCGCTGGTGACTCCAGAAAAAGCCATTGAACTGCTGGGCACTATGCAGGGTGGTTACAACATTCATCCGCTGATCGACGCGCTTGACGACGCAAAACTGGCGCCGATCGCCGCCAAAGCGCTCTCTTCAACGCTGCTGATGTTCGATAACTTCTACGATGTAGAAGAAAAAGCCAAAGCGGGCAACGAATATGCGAAGCAGGTAATGCAGTCCTGGGCCGATGCCGAATGGTTCCTGAACCGTCCAGCTCTGGCTGAAAAAATCACCGTTACCGTGTTTAAAGTGACGGGTGAAACCAACACCGATGACCTCTCTCCGGCACCGGACGCATGGTCTCGCCCGGATATCCCTCTGCACGCGCTGGCGATGCTGAAAAACGCCCGTGAAGGTATTGAACCGGACCAGCCGGGCGCGGTAGGCCCGATCAAACAGATTGAAGAACTGCAGAAAAAAGGCTACCCGCTGGCTTATGTGGGTGACGTTGTTGGTACCGGCTCTTCGCGTAAATCTGCAACCAACTCCGTACTGTGGTTCATGGGCGATGATATCCCTCATGTACCCAACAAGCGCGGCGGCGGTCTGTGTCTCGGCGGCAAAATTGCACCGATCTTCTTCAATACCATGGAAGATGCGGGCGCACTGCCAATCGAAGTGGACGTTTCGAACATGAACATGGGCGACGTGATTGACGTTTACCCGTTCAAAGGGGAAGTGCGTAACCACGAAACCGGCGAATTGCTGGCAAGCTTTGAGCTGAAAACTGATGTGCTGATCGACGAAGTGCGCGCTGGTGGCCGTATTCCGCTGATCATCGGTCGTGGCCTGACCACCAAAGCGCGCGAAGCGCTGGGACTGCCGCACAGCGACGTATTCCGTCAGGCGAAAGACGTGGCGGAAAGCAGCCGCGGCTTCTCTCTGGCGCAGAAAATGGTGGGCCGCGCCTGCGGCGTGAAAGGTATCCGTCCGGGCGCGTACTGCGAACCGAAGATGACCTCTGTGGGTTCTCAGGATACCACCGGCCCGATGACCCGTGATGAACTGAAAGACCTGGCGTGCCTGGGCTTCTCTGCTGACCTGGTGATGCAGTCCTTCTGTCACACAGCCGCGTATCCAAAGCCGGTTGACGTGACCACGCACCACACTCTGCCGGACTTCATCATGAACCGTGGCGGCGTGTCGCTGCGTCCGGGGGATGGCGTAATCCACTCCTGGCTGAACCGCATGCTGTTGCCGGATACCGTCGGCACCGGCGGTGACTCCCATACTCGTTTCCCGATTGGCATCTCCTTCCCGGCGGGTTCTGGCCTGGTGGCGTTTGCTGCTGCGACCGGCGTGATGCCGCTGGATATGCCGGAATCCGTTCTGGTGCGTTTCAAAGGCAAAATGCAGCCGGGGATTACCCTGCGCGATCTGGTACACGCCATTCCGCTGTACGCGATCAAACAGGGTCTGCTGACCGTTGAGAAGAAAGGTAAGAAAAACATCTTCTCTGGCCGCATCCTCGAAATCGAAGGTCTGCCGGATCTGAAAGTGGAGCAGGCGTTCGAACTGACCGATGCCTCCGCTGAACGTTCCGCTGCCGGTTGTACCATCAAACTGAACAAAGAGCCGATCGTTGAGTATCTGAACTCTAACATCGTTCTGCTGAAGTGGATGATCGCGGAAGGTTACGGCGATCGCCGTACGTTGGAGCGTCGTGTGCAGGGGATGGAAAAATGGCTGGCGGATCCGCAATTGCTGGAAGCCGACGCTGACGCAGAATACGCGGCGGTGATCGACATCGATCTGGCGGATATCAAAGAGCCAATCCTGTGTGCACCGAACGATCCGGACGACGCGCGTCTGCTGTCTGACGTGCAGGGCGAGAAGATCGACGAAGTCTTCATTGGCTCCTGCATGACTAACATCGGCCATTTCCGTGCGGCGGGTAAACTGCTGGATGCGCACAGAGGCCAGTTGCCGACGCGTCTGTGGGTGGCTCCGCCAACCCGTATGGATGCGGCGCAGCTGACCGAAGAAGGCTACTACAGCGTGTTTGGTAAGAGCGGTGCGCGTATTGAGATCCCAGGCTGTTCGCTGTGCATGGGTAACCAGGCGCGTGTGGCTGACGGCGCAACGGTGGTTTCGACCTCTACCCGTAACTTCCCGAACCGTTTAGGTACCGGGGCGAACGTCTACCTGGCTTCTGCGGAGCTGGCGGCGGTTGCGGCGCTGATTGGCAAACTGCCGACGGCGGAAGAATATCAGACCTATGTGGCGCAGGTTGATAAGACGGCGGTGGATACTTACCGTTATCTGAACTTCGACCAGCTGTCTCAGTATACTGAGAAAGCCGATGGTGTGATTTTCCAGACCGCGGTGTAATACGCTAACGCGATTTGTGTAAAAACGCATCAATGCCCGGAGAAGTCTGCTTCTCCGGGCATTTTTATTTCTATTCCTTATACCCGCTACGCTTTTTTTCTGCCGCGCTGCTGCGATAATTACAGCAAGGCGCAATGCGGTATTGGCGCATTGCCGGGAGCAGAGGAAGACATTATGGATTACGAATTTCTGCGCGATATTACCGGAGTGGTAAAAGTGCGTATGTCCATGGGCCACGAGGTGGTGGGGCACTGGTTTAACGAAGAAGTGAAAGAGAACCTGGCCTTACTTGATGAAGTGGAACAGGCGGCGCATGCGGTGAAGGGCAGTGAGCGCTCCTGGCAGCGAGCAGGGCATGAATACACGCTCTGGCTGGATGGTGAAGAGGTGATGGTGCGCGCCAATCAGCTGGAATTCTCCGGAGATGAAATGGAAGAGGGGATGAGCTACTACGACGAAGAGAGCTTTTCACTGTGCGGCGTAGAGGACTTTCTTCAGGTCGTGGCGGCTTATCGTGAATTTTTAAAGCAAAAATGATCTTCTTAGGGTTGTGTAATTAACTGGGAGGTTTTAAATTTAGACATCTTGTGAATTAACAAGATGTCTAAATTTTATGGATGAAAGTAAATCAGAAACAGGGATTATCAATCATGAGTTATCTAAAGATAAGTGGGTTTAAAAATAGTAAATGGGCTGTTACTGCGGTTCTTGTTTTTGTTAATTTTGTTTTCTTTGTTTTTTCGGCTTATTTGGATTCGCGGGCGTTTAATTTATATCAAGCATCCTCATTCATCATTGCATGGGGAGGGAATGCGTCTCCGTTAACCCTATCAGGTGAATACTGGAGACTTTTAAGTAGCATGTTTATGCATTTAAGTATTTTTCATTTTTTCTCTAATATGATTGCACTGCTTGGGATTGGTTTTTTGTTTGAAAACATGTTTTCACGTAGAGTTTTTATTGCTGTCTATATGTTATCTGGTATCGCTGGAGGGATATTAAGTGCTGTAGTTCATCGATATGAGTTGTTAGTTAGTTGTGGAGCATCAGGAGCCATTCTTGGTATTACCGGCTATTTGCTAGCTTTTGGATTGTGTAACAAGATCGAGCTTCCATTTTCTAAAATTTTCACCAATGTTATTATTGTAATATGTTTAGGATTATTTCTGCCTGTAGATAACATGGCACATTTGGGTGGTTTTGTTACTGGGTTCGTCTTAGGTGCCCTAAGTGTAGATGGGAAGACCCATTTTTTTAAAAAACCAGGCAAGGTTTCAATAATTCTGATCATGACAGTGTGTATAATTGAAGGTGCTGTGCTTGCTAAATATTCAATTCCTGAGAATATTAAGTTCGTTCGACTTTCTAGATTAGAGTTTATTGTGAAAGACATGCGAGAGGGTGCCCCAGACCAACCGATAGATTTTAGATTTTTTAACCAATGTGTTGATGCTAGTGTTGAAAGCGGAAGTATTGTTCGATCTGAACTAATCGACTGTGAAAAAATGAGGGGGTTGTTTTATAAATATGGCTTAAGAATTAAAGAGCGTATTGAAGAGGATTTGAATAATTGTATAAATATTACTGAGGATCTGCGTTCTGAAAAGATAAGTGAAACTGAAAAACATAGTATAGAAATAATTAGTAATTATTGCGTGGCCCGACAAAAACTTGTTAATATTTCTTTTAAAAATTATCCAAATTCATCTGTAGATATCAAAAAATATTTTGAAGCTGAACATCAATTTAACGAATCAGTGATCGTGAATGATAACTCTAGTAAAATATTTGAGAATATCCCTGAATTAATATTTAATGCTGTTTCTTTAGAGCGGTGCAGAACTACAATTTGTCGTCGGTGGTAATAAACAATTTTTGTCACAAGACCTGTGTTGAAAATCGGTGTCTGAATGTGAAGTTAGATAAAATTACTTGTATATTATGGGGGGAGTAGATTTCGCGTATCTCTCTCCAGAGCAGACCGGTGATGACATTAGGTTCCTCTTCTCTAAACTCTTTCGGTTCAGTATGGGACGTGCAGTGCTGAAGGTAGATTTCTTTCAGTAAAATCTTAGTATGAAAGATATTTTCCTTGTTCACGTCGTAGGTGAAGTCGCGAACGTGGTACTTCACTCGGTATAGCGTCGTCCCCCCTCCTGATAATCAGCATATTCCTGGCATGGCTATGGGCCAATACAGGAACGTGGGCCATCATTTCATGATTCATAAACTCATCGCGCTCGGTGATTTGCATCACGTCATCCAGCAGCCAAAATCTTCGTTTTCAAAAATGATGTGATCTTGGTGATCCAAAGTAAACAATGACAGGGAATGCCCAGTCATTGTTTCAATAGACGTTTCAGTGGATAGAGGCTATTTAACGTAAGCCAACAGGCTCAGGGAGTCACGTGCCAGCGCTTTGCATTTCTTGGCCGTTGGGATGCCTATACCGCTGAGGTCGCGGTAGCTGTCTTCACCCAACGCTTTCATATTGAAGGTGTCGTAATTACTCAAGTCCCACTGGTTTTGCTGGGCAAAAAAGACCAGTGCGCGACGAATCTGCCCATTTGGCAAATTCTGGTATCCACAGTCATTTTTCAGAAAAACAAAAACTGCCGTTAAATCGGCCATATCTTCGGCTTCGGACTCACTAAGCGCGTAGCTGTTTGCGCATACGGCCATCAGGCTGCCGAACAAAACGGTTCTGAAAAACGTCTTCATTGCTTCTACCACTGCATCACGGAATTTAAACGTTAGCACACTGCGAGCGAAGCGACGACCTTTATTATTAGCCGTTTACTTGACCTTCCCGTAAGGGGAAGGCTTATGCTTAAAAGATAGCCTGCTTAAGCTGCTGAATATAAGGAAGTGATTATGCAACGTCGTGACTTTTTAAAGTACTCCGTGGCGCTGGGCGTCGCGTCAGCGTTACCTCTGTGGAGCCGGAGCGTATTTGCTGCAGACCGTCCCGCATTACCCATTCCAGACCTGTTAACCGCAGATGCCTCTAACCGTATGCAGCTGATCGTGCAAGCCGGACAGTCGAGTTTTGCCGGTAAAACAGCCACGACCTGGGGATATAACGGCAGTTTGCTCGGGCCGGCGGTCAAGCTGAGTAAAGGGCAATCGGTGACGGTGGATATCCATAACCAGCTTGCCGAAGAGACGACGTTGCACTGGCACGGGCTGGAAATCCCCGGTGAAGTCGACGGTGGCCCGCAAGGTATTATTCCGGCGGGTGGGAAACGTTCTGTGACCTTCACACCGGATCAGCGCGCGGCAACCTGCTGGTTCCACCCGCATCAGCATGGGAAGACTGGTCATCAGGTGGCGATGGGCCTGGCCGGACTGGTGCTGATTGAAGATGAAGAGATTCGCAAGCTGCTGCTGCCTAAGCAGTGGGGCATTGATGATGTGCCGGTGATTATTCAGGATAAACAGTTCTCTGCTGATGGTCAGGTTAACTATCAACTGGACATCATGACCGCTGCCGTCGGTTGGTTTGGCGATACGCTGCTGACCAATGGGGCGATTTATCCTCAGCATGCTGCACCGCGCGGTTGGCTACGCCTGCGTCTGCTAAATGGTTGTAACGCACGCTCACTGAATATCGCGGCCAGCGACAATCGTCCTTTGTACGTTATTGCCAGCGACGGCGGACTGTTGGCGGAGCCAGTAAAAGTAACCGAACTTCCTATGCTGATGGGCGAACGCTTTGAAGTGCTGGTGGATGTGAGCGACGGTAAAGCGTTTGATCTGGTCACTCTGCCTGTGGGTCAGATGGGCATGGCGATTGCGCCATTTGATAAGCCGCATCCGGTGATGCGCGTTCAGCCGCTGCTGATTACCGCTTCCGGCACGTTGCCGGATACGCTGACATCCATGCCGGCGCTGCCATCGCTTGAGGGGCTGACGGTGCGCAAACTGCAATTATCGATGGACCCAATGCTCGACATGATGGGCATGCAAATGTTGATGAAGAAGTACGGCGCTCAGGCTATGGCGGGTATGGATCATGGGAAGATGATGGGCCATATGAATAATGACAATATGGGCCACGGGAACATGAAGCATGGCAATATGAACCACGGTGAGATGGGGAATATGCAGCATGGTGACATGGGCAACATGAAGCATGGAACATTCGATTTCCATAATGCCAACCGGATTAATGGTCAGGCGTTTGATATGAATAAACCGATGTTTGCCGCGGCGAAAGGTCAACACGAACGCTGGGTAATTTCCGGTCAGGGCGACATGATGCTGCATCCGTTCCACATTCACGGCACGCAGTTCCGTATTCTGTCTGAAAATGGCAAAGCACCTGCTGCGCACCGCGCGGGATGGAAAGATACGGTGCGGGTAGAGGGCGGCGTGAGCGAGGTGCTGGTGAAATTTGACCACGACGCGCCAAAGGAACATGCCTATATGGCGCACTGCCATTTGTTAGAGCATGAAGACACCGGGATGATGCTCGGTTTTACCGTATAAACAGCGGCGGATAGCGGTGGCGCTATCCGCTAAATGTTTATTTCAAAAACGGATTATTACTTTATCGTCGAGTAAAAGCATTCATATACTGATGAGGTTAATCACTCATCACGAGGTATTCATGACCCTTTTGCGTAAAGTACTGACGGCATCTTTTATTATGCTTCTGGCGGTTTCGGCACAGGCTGCGATGAAGATGGAACGCCAACAGATTTCAAAACTGAATTTAAGTCTCGAAATTCCGCAGACGCTCACGCCGATGCCGGACGAAATGGCAAAAATCAAATACCCCTCTGAAAACCGTCCACAGGTGATTTACGGTGACGAACGCGGTAAAGCGTCTCTAGGTATTACCGCCGGGCGCAACGCGTTGCCTGCCGCTCAGTTGGATATGGCAAAGGATGCGACACTGAAGATGCTGACCAACTTCAAGCCGCAGGCGGAACCTGTCACGGTTGATGGACATAAAGCGTGGCTGATTACTTTCCGTTCTCAAGCGCCGGATACTGAAATTCTCAATATGCTGCTGATTACCTCGCAAAACGAGAAAGCGGTGCAGGTCTCCTTCAATATGACCAAAGATCTTGTGGCTCAGTATCAGGAAGCCGCAAAAGCGTCGTTACTGTCACTGAAGTTTGAATAAAAAAACGCCCGCTGATTAGCGGGCGTTGTCCATTTTACTTCGCGTCGTCCGGCAACGCATATGCCACAATATAATCGCCCATCTTGGTGCCAAATGAGCCGTGGCCCCCGGCGGATATCACCACATATTGCTTACCGTTAACTTCATACGTCATCGGCGTTGCCTGGCCGCCTGCCGGAAGCCGACCCTGCCACAGTTTTTCACCGTTGCTCATGTTGTATGCGCGCAGATAGTTATCGGCAGTCGCGGCTATAAACAGCACGTTACCCGCGGTGGAGATAGGTCCACCCAGCATCGGCATCCCCATATTGAACGGCACCGGAACCGGCATTGGGAATGGCATGCTGTCCTGTGGCGTGCCAATGCGTTTTTTCCACACCACTTGATTGGTTTTCAGATCTACGGCGGAAATGTAGCCCCATGCTGGCTGCTTACACGGCAGGCCAAATGGTGAAAGGAATGGATTGAGCGTTACGCCGAACGGTACGCCGTACTGCGGCTGAATCCCGGACTCTGTGCCAGTACCTTTGGCATCTTTCGGCGGCTCCATCGGGTTGCCGGGACCGCGTGGGATCAGCTTAGAAACGAACGGCAGCGCCATCGGGTTGGCAATGGCTACCTGACGGTTGGGATCAACGGAAATACCGCCCCATTCGAACATGCCGAGGTTACCCGGGAACACCAGAGTGCCTTGCTCTGAAGGCGGGGTAAAAATGCCTTCATAGCGCAGCTGGTGGAACATTACGCGGCACACCAACTGGTCAAACATGGTTGCGCCCCACATATCCGCACCACTGAGATCTTTTTGCGGACGGAAACTGAGATCGGAGAACGGCTGGGTTTTGCTGACATAATCACCTTTGGCTGCACCTTGCGGCACCGGTTTTTCCGGGGCAGGCACCACCAGTTCACCATTACGGCGGTCAAGCACAAAGATATTACCGGTTTTTGCCGGGGCATAAATGACCGGAATTTTCTCTCCATTGACGTTGATATCCGCCAGGGTTGGCTGCGCCGGTAAGTCCATATCCCACAGATCGTGGTGAACGGTCTGATAGCTCCAGGCCAATTTCCCGGTCGTGGCATTTAACGCCAGAATGGCGCTGGCGTAACGTTCCTGTTCCGGTGTGCGGTTACCGCCCCAGATATCCGGCGTGGTAACGCCCATGGGCAGATACACCAGATCCAGCTTCGCGTCGTAGGCCGCAGGCGCCCAGGAGTTGGGTGAGTTAAAGGTGAAGGTATGTTCATCTGACGGGATGAAATTAGGATCCTTGGCACCGGGATCAAACGCCCACAGAAGCTTGCCGTTATTGACGTCAAAACCACGTATCACCCCGGATGTTTCGCGGGTTGAGTAGTTATCGGTTACCGACCCGGCAATAACGATAGTTTTATCGGTGATTATCGGGGGAGACGTCGGTTCGTACAGGCCCGGTGAGGTATCCGGCATATTGGTCTGCAGATTCAAAATACCTTTATTGGCGAAGGTTTCGCACAGCTTGCCGGTCTCGGCATTCAAGGCAAACAGTCGACCATCATTGACCGGCAAAAGGATGCGGCGCGGACAGTCGGCCATCACCTCTGCAGAAGCCGTATCCGGTTTGGCTTCATGATAAGAAACGCCGCGACAGGTTACGTGCTGGAAGCTGGTATTGGTATTGAGTTGGGGATCGAAATGCCACTTCTCTTTACCGCTGGCCGCATCCAGGGCGAACAGCCGCTGGTGGGCGGTACACAGATAAAGAGTATCCCCCACTTTTATTGGCGTGACTTCATTGGTGATTTCACCGGGATCGTTGGGTTGTTTTAAATCCCCGGTACGAAATACCCAGGCTTCTTTCAACTGATGAACGTTGTCAGCGTTAATTTGTTTTAACGGTGAGTAGCGTTGACCTTCCTGATTGCGACCGTAAGCCGGCCAGTCCTCGTCGGCAACCGCTGAGATTGCATCGGCCTGAGAGGTATCTGCACTCAGCGTGCCGTGAACCTCTTGTGGATCGTTGAAGCCAGCCCAGGTCAGGATACCGCCGCTAATCAGCAGGGCCACCACCAGCGCCGCTACTGCGCCACTGGAAGGGATAATCAGGCGATGCCAGACGAAAGGCAGGATAAGCCAGATACCAAAGAAGACCAGGATGTCGCTACGCGGCGTCAGCGCCCAGAAATCAAAGCCGACTTCCCAGACGCCCCAAATCATGGTGGCGAGAAGCAGGGCGGCATACAGCCAAAGGGCGGATCGGTTACTGCGCCACAACAGGAGAGCCACACCGAGCATGGCAAGGCCCGCGATCGGGTAATACCAGGAGCCACCGATGGCGACCAACCAGCCTCCACCAATCAGGAGATATAGTCCACAAAGTGCCGCAAACAGGGCGCTCAGGGTCACGATAAGCCGTTGAGAACGTACGTTGTTATTTGCCATAAAAAATACCATCACAGGTGTTATTTCTTTAATAGCAGTTAATTATAGGAGCTAAAACGCGTGATAAACGTCACATTATGAACTTTATCAACAGATGCCGCGTATGAATGCTTTTGCTGGTATACTGCGTGCCTTGCGCTTAGATGCTGACTTATTAAAAGTTAGCATTGAGTGATTTGTTTTTAAATCATATGGTTAGAGATATGAAACATACTGTTGAAGTCATGATCCCGGAAGCGGAGATCAAAGCGCGTATTGCTGAACTGGGACGTCAGATTAACGAACGTTACAAGGACAGCGGCAGCGATATGGTGCTGGTTGGTCTGTTACGCGGCTCATTTATGTTTATGGCCGACCTGTGCCGTGAAGTGCATGTCTCCCACGAAGTCGATTTCATGACTGCTTCCAGCTATGGCAGCGGAATGTCCACCACGCGCGATGTTAAAATCCTGAAAGACCTGGATGAAGACATTCGTGGCAAGGACGTGCTGATTGTCGAAGACATCATCGACTCCGGTAACACGTTGTCCAAAGTGCGTGAGATTCTGAGCCTGCGCGAGCCGAAATCCCTGGCTATTTGTACGCTGCTGGACAAACCTACCCGTCGTGAAGTGGATGTTCCGGTTGAGTTTATCGGATTCTCTATCCCAGATGAGTTTGTTGTCGGCTATGGCATTGACTATGCCCAGCGTTATCGCCATCTGCCGTACGTTGGCAAAGTGGTGCTGCTGGACGAGTAATGTCGGGAGCGCCTGATGGCGCTTTGCTTATTCGGCCTGCACGATACTTCCCCGCAGGCCGAAAAGCGACTTAAGCGTCGCTGCCGCTTGTTGGTATCTGCTTGTGATTGGTATGTTTCTGGCTGAGGTTAGACAGCCCCTGGCGATAGCGCTGCTCCAGCGTCTCGCGACTGGTGGCGGTGACGTCCAGATCGCGCAGCAGGCCATCATGAATACCGTAAGCCCAGCCGTGAATGGTAACTTTCTGACCGCGCTTCCAGGCTGAACGCATGATGGTTGAGTGGCCCAAGTTGTAGACCTGCTCCATTACATTCAGTTCGCACAGGGTGTCAATGCGACGTTCCTGCGGCATTTCGCCCAGCAGTGAACTGTGTTTAAACCAGATATCGCGAATATGCAGTAACCAGTTATCAATCAGCCCCTGTTCTTTATTTTCAATAGCCGCCTGTACACCACCACATCCATAGTGGCCGCAAATAATAATATGTTCCACTTCCAGCACATCCACCGCATACTGAACCACTGAGAGACAGTTCAGGTCGGTGTGAATAACCAGATTGGCAACATTACGGTGAACAAATAATTCACCCGGCTCAAGACCGGTTAAACGTTCTGCGGGAACGCGACTGTCGGAACATCCAATCCATAAAAAGCGCGGATTTTGTGCGTGAGTCAGCGTTTCAAAAAATCCGGGATCCTCTTCTACCAGCATCTTTGACCATAGCGCGTTGTTGCTGATGAGTGTATCTATGTCTTTCATGGAGGCTGTAACCAATTGAATTGCGTTGCGCTAATATAGGTTAACTCCTGATTTATTAAAACCAAATATCAAGCATTAGAATGTAAGGTAAGTAAAAAACCATGACCATTGCTCTGGAACTTCAACAACTTAAAAAAACCTATCCCGGTGGCGTTCAGGCGTTACGCGGAATAGATTTGCAAGTCGAAGCGGGGGATTTTTATGCGCTTTTGGGACCGAATGGCGCAGGCAAGTCCACCACCATCGGGATAATCAGCTCGCTGGTGAATAAAACCTCTGGGCGGGTGAGCGTCTTCGGATACGATCTTGAAAAAGATACCGTTAATGCGAAACGCCAGCTTGGTCTGGTACCGCAGGAGTTTAACTTTAACCCGTTTGAAACCGTGCAGCAGATCGTAGTCAACCAGGCGGGTTATTACGGCGTTGAGTATAAAGAGGCGGTCAAACGCAGCGAACTATATTTAAAGCAGCTCGATTTATGGGAAAAACGTAACGAGCGCGCGCGCATGCTCTCCGGCGGGATGAAACGCCGTCTGATGATTGCCCGCGCACTAATGCACGAGCCTAAATTACTCATCCTTGATGAACCGACGGCGGGGGTCGACATTGAGCTGCGTCGTTCAATGTGGGGTTTTTTAAAGGATTTAAACGACAAAGGCACCACGATTATTCTGACCACTCACTATCTCGAAGAAGCGGAAATGCTGTGTCGCAATATCGGCATTATTCAGCACGGCGAGCTGGTGGAAAACACCTCGATGAAGAGCCTGCTCTCTAAGCTGAAATCCGAGACCTTTATTCTCGATCTGGCGCCGAAAAGCCCGCTGCCAAAACTGGAGGGCTATCAATACCGGCTGGTGGATACCTCCACGCTGGAAGTGGAAGTCCTGCGTGAACAGGGGGTCAACAGCGTGTTCTCACAGCTGAGCGCCCAGGGCATTCAGGTATTGAGTATGCGAAACAAAGCGAACCGACTGGAAGAACTGTTTGTTTCTCTGGTGCATGAAAAACAAGGAGATCGCGCATGATGCAGCTTTATTGGGTTGCGCTGAAAAGCATCTGGGCGAAAGAGATCCACCGCTTTATGCGAATCTGGGTTCAGACTCTGGTTCCTCCCGTCATTACTATGACGCTCTATTTTATTATCTTTGGTAACCTGATCGGCTCGCGTATCGGCGAAATGCATGGTTTTAGCTATATGCAGTTTATCGTGCCAGGGCTGATTATGATGGCGGTAATTACCAACTCGTACGCTAACGTGGCATCGTCATTCTTCAGCGCCAAGTTTCAACGCAACATTGAAGAGTTACTGGTCGCTCCGGTACCGACGCACGTGATCATCGCCGGTTTTGTTGGCGGCGGCGTGGCGCGTGGCCTGTGCGTAGGGATCCTGGTAACAGCGATTTCGCTGTTCTTCGTGCCGTTCCAGGTGCATTCCTGGGTCTTTGTGGCGCTTACGCTGGTGTTAACAGCGGTGCTGTTTTCGCTGGCCGGTCTGTTGAACGCGGTTTTCGCTAAAACCTTTGACGATATCAGCCTGATCCCAACCTTCGTGCTGACTCCGCTGACCTATCTGGGCGGCGTTTTCTATTCGTTAACGTTGCTGCCGCCGTTCTGGCAGGGACTGTCCCATCTGAACCCGATTGTCTACATGATTAGCGGTTTCCGTTACGGCTTCCTGGGGATCCACGATGTTCCGCTGGTCACGACCTTTGGCGTGCTGGTGGTGTTTATCGCGGCGTTTTATTTGCTGTGCTGGTACCTGATTCAGCGCGGACGCGGCCTGCGCAGCTAAGTCTTTCTTCCTCTCCTTGCCCGGGAGAGGAAGACTTTTGATGCTTATCACCATTACGGATTTATCACCCTGATAAACTACTTGCCTGCTAAGGAGGTAGGCAATGCTAGGTTGGGTAATTACCTGTCATGATGATAAGGCACAGGATATGCTGCATCGTCTGGAGAAAAAGTACGGCCCGTTGGTTCAATGCCAGGCGGTGAGTTTTTGGCGTGGGCTTAGCTCGAATATGCTAAGCCGCATGATGTGCCATGCCCTGCATGCTACAGACTCTGGCGAGGGTGTGATATTCCTGACGGATATGGCCGGGGCCGCGCCTTACCGCGTGGCTTCGTTAATGAGCCATAAACATCCCCAGTGTGAAGTGATTTCAGGTATCAGTTATCCATTGCTTGAGCGAATGCTTTCGTCGCGGGAATCGATGAGCAGTTCTGCGTTTCGTGATAGCATCGTTGCGCTTGGCGGGCCCGAAGTCTCTAGCCTCTGGCATCAACAACAGAAAAATCCCCCCTTCGTGTTGAAGCATGATTTGTATGAGTATTAATCATTGGTATTGATGGCGCTTTTGCTACAATAGCCGGGGTTTCTCGCCTCGGTTATCTCATATGGTGATGCGCGTTCTGCTTGTTTTATTGCTCCTGTTTTCTGGCAGCATAGCTGCGGCTTTGCCTGCTCGCTACATGCAAACCACCGAAGCGGCCGCCGTGTGGGCGCAGATTGGCAACAAGATGGTGACGGTAGGGAATATTCGCGCCGGGCAGATCCTCGCCGTTGAGCCAATTGCGGCAGATTATTACGAATTTACCTTTGGTTTTGGTACCGGGTTTATTGATAAAGGGCATCTGGAGCCTGTGCAGGGGCGGCAGAAAGTCGACGATGGTCTGGGCGATCTCAATAAACCCCTCAGCAACCAAAGCCTGATCACCTGGAAAGATACGCCGGTTTATAACGCTCCGGATGTTGGTAGCGCCCCGTTTGGCGTGCTGGCGGATAATCTGCGTTATCCGGTTATCAGCAAGCTTAAAGACCGTCTCAACCAAACCTGGTACCAGATCCGTATTGGCGGCAGACTGGCCTATATCAGCGCTCTGGATGCGCAGGAAGACAACGGTATCCCGGTGTTAACCTATCACCATATTCTGCGCGATGAAGAGAATACCCGTTTTCGCCACACCTCCACGACAACCTCCGTACGCGCCTTCAGCAACCAGATGGCCTGGCTACAGGACCGCGGCTACACCACGTTGACGATGTACCAACTGGAAGGCTATGTTCGCAACAATATGAATCTCCCGGCGCGGGCGGTGGTGCTGACTTTTGATGATGGTCTGAAGTCGGTGAGTCGTTATGCTTACCCGATTCTGAAGCAGCACGGCATGAAGGCAACGGCGTTTATTATCTCCTCACGTATCAAGCGCCACCCGCAGAAGTGGGATCCGAAATCACTGCAGTTTATGAGCATCGCGGAACTGAATGAGATCAGGGACGTGTTCGACTTCCAGTCGCATACCCATTTTTTACATCGGGTTGATGCGAATCACCGGCCAATCCTGCTGAGTCGCAGCTATCATAATATTCTGTTTGATTTCGCCCGTTCGCGTCGGGCGTTGTCTCAGTTTAACCCTCACGTTCTTTATCTTTCGTATCCGTTTGGCGGCTATAACTCCACGGCAGTAAAAGCGGCAGGCGACGCGGGATTCCACATGGCGGTCACCACGGTGAGAGGGAAGGTTAAACCGGGGGATAATCCGTTCTTATTGAAAAGACTTTATATTTTAAGAACGGATTCGCTGGAGACGATGTCGCGGCTGATAAGTAATCAGCCGCAGGGGTAAGGGCTGTCAGGCAACCTGTACCGGAATGGCTTTCGCGGTGCGCTTCATTTCGTTGTCGCCTTCAAAGTAGGCCACTTTCGGACGCCAGGTGCGGGCTTCTTCATCAGACATGGTGACGAAGCTGGCGATAATCACAATGTCGCCGACTTCAGCACAGTGTGCCGCTGCGCCGTTCACCGAGATGATTCTGGAGCCGCGTTCAGCCGCAATCGCGTAGGTTGAGAAACGTTTACCGTTGGTCACGTTCCAGATATCAATAGCTTCGTTTTCCAGAATACCAGAGGCATCGAGGAAATCCTGGTCGATGGCGCAGGAGCCTTCGTAGTGCAGGTCCGCCTGCGTGACTTTTACGCGGTGGAGCTTGCCTTGCAGCATGGTGCGAATCATAACTTCTATACCCTGTCGTTTACCTTGGCTAAGCAGGCACTACTGGCCTGCTTTGAGAAATTCTCAGGCAGTATTGCCTGATTTTTAACCCCTGTCTACTGGGCTAATGTAACGCTTTGATTATCGATCAGACGTGCCTGACCCAGCCAGGCGGCGGCCAGAATCACCGCGCGTTTACTGGTTTCCGTCAGCTCCAGCAGCGTGTCGGCATCACGAATCTGAATATCGTCGGCACGGAAGCCTTTTTCATTCAGTTCCTGCTCGGCAATGGCAATAATCTCTTCCTGGTCACGATGGCCAGCAAGCAGCTTTTCAGCGATGCCGTTCATCACTTTGTGCAGACCCGGCGCAATTTTTCGCTGCTCTGCGGTCAGATAGCCGTTACGTGAGCTAAGCGCCAGACCGTCTTTGGCGCGAATAATCGGCACGCCAACGATCTCAATGTCATAACCCAGATCCGCCACCATTTTGCGGATCAGCGCGAGCTGCTGGAAATCTTTCTCGCCAAAGCAGGCGATATCTGGCTGGATCAGGTTAAACAGCTTGCTGACGATAGTGGAAACGCCACGGAAGTGGCCTGGACGGCTGGCGCCTTCCAGCATGGTGGAGAGACCGGGAACTTCAACGAAAGTCTGGCCTTCCAGACCCTGCGGGTAGATTTCCTCAACGGCAGGCGCAAAAACATAATCGACTTTACGCTTGTTCAGCTTTTCACAATCTTCCTGCAGCGTGCGCGGATAGCGCACCAGATCGTCCGGTCGGTCAAACTGCATCGGGTTGACGAAAATGCTGACGATCACCACATCAGCCCGCGCTTTTGCCTCATCGACCAGCTTCATATGGCCGTCGTGCAGGTTGCCCATGGTGGGAACCAGAGCGACGCGTTTGCCTTCCTGACGCAGACGACGAATATGCTGGCGCAGCAGCGGCAGGGTTTCAATGATTAACACGACAAGACTCCTTGAGTTGCCTGAGGAACCGTAGGCCGGATAAGGCGTTTACGCCGCCATCCGGCAACATGCAGCGAACCGCCTGATGGCGCTACGCTTTTCAGGCCGATATATGGCCTGAAAAATTAGTGGAAACTGTGTTCTTCGCCCGGATAAACGCCGGACTCCACTTCAGCCATATACTGCCGCACTGCGGCGCGCATGTCGCCTGCTTCATTGAGGAAATTCTTCGCAAATTTCGGGATGTGGCCTCCGGTAATACCAAAGGCATCGTGCATGACGAGGATTTGTCCATCGGTGACGTTACCAGCGCCGATACCGATAACCGGAATCGACAGCGCTTCGGTGACGCGCTTCGCCAACTCAACCGGCACGCACTCCAGCACCAGCAACTGAGCGCCAGCGGCTTCTAAGGCCAGCGCGTCATCCAGCAATACCTGCCCGGCGTCGCCGCGGCCCTGAATTTTATAGCCGCCGAAAATATTCACCGACTGCGGTGTTAATCCCAGATGACCGCAAACCGGTACGGCGCGTTCGGTGAGCATTTTTACCGTATCCACCAGCCAGGCGCCGCCTTCAATTTTGACCATATTAGCGCCCGCCCGCATCACCACCGCGGCGTTTTCAAATGCTTGTTCCGGCGTGGCGTAAGCCATAAATGGCAGGTCGGAGAGCAGCAGACAGTTGGGAGCGCCACGACGTACGGCACGAGTGTGGTAAGCAATATCTTCAACGGTGACCGGTAGGGTGGAGTCATGCCCCTGAATCGTCATGCCCAGCGAGTCGCCAACCAGCATCACATTAATGCCTTCGTCGGCAAATAACTTAGCGAAGCTGTAGTCGTAGGCGGTAATGGTCGCGAAGCGTTTTTTCTCTTGCTTGCATTTCTGCAGCAGTGAAATGGTGGTGGGTTTCATAACATTTCCTGATGATGAAAGTCATATTTATCGGCATTCTAACAGTCACATTCAGGGGGGCAATTGTTTTAAGCAACCGTTTGGCACTAAAGTAGTAAACGCTGAAGGGGAGAGGATACTTTACCAGTGTGCAGGTTTTGCGGCACCAAGATGGGTGAGGTGCTGATGCAGGCTGATACCCTCCGGGAAGATAAGCTCAGGTGCGATTTCAGCGAGCGGCCACAGCATAAAACCACGGTTTTTCATGTCGTAGTGCGGCACGGTCAGACGTTCGGTGTTAATCACTTCATCGCCAAACAGCATAATATCGAGGTCCAGAGTGCGCGGCCCCCAGCGTTCGGCTTTACGTACGCGTCCCTGTTGCAGCTCAATGCGTTGGGTATGATTAAGCAATTCTTCGGGAGCGAGAGTGGTTTCCAGCGCCACGGCAGCGTTCAGGTAATCTGGCTGATCCTGTGGGCCTAATGGCGGTGTGCGGTAAAAGGAGGAAACAGCGACGATACGGCTGTCGGGAATGTCGCCAATCGCTTTTACGGCAGCATTAACCTGCTCCAGAGGAGAGGCCAGATTACTGCCGAGAGCGATATAGGCGATGGTCACGCGGAACCTTCACGGCGCGGGGCGCGTTTACGCGGGCGACGATGACGACGGCGTTCCGGTTCTTCGTCGAGTTCGTTGAGCATGCCTTTTTGTTCCGGCGGTGCTGAAACCTGGAATTCTCCCCACCACTGCGCCAGACGCTGCAGCTCAGCGTTGTTTTCCACTTCGGCACGCAGGGCCAGCAGATCGTAAGCGGCGCGGAACTTCGGATGCTCCATCAGCTTCCAGGCGCGTTTGCCCTGGCGACGAGACATGCGTAGCTGCAACTGCCAGATATCACGGGTCAGCGAGGTCAGACGTTTCGGGATCGCCAGCGAGCGGCAGGCTTCATCCAGTACGTCGTTCATCGCCAGTGCGAAGGCATCGTAGTAAGCCAGACCGCTTTCCTGGGCAATTTTCTGCGCAGCTTCCAGTAACGGATACCAGAACATGGCGGCGAACAAGAACGCCGGGTTAACGCGCATATCATTGTGGATGCGGTTATCGGTATTCTTCAGCACCTGAGCGATGATGCGTTCCATTGGGCTGTCACCGTCTTCGGTGAAATAGCGCGTAATGGTGGGGAACAGCGGCTGGAACAGGCTGTACTCACGCAGTTTTTTATAGGTTTCATACCCATAGCCCGCCTGTAAGAGTTTGAGCGCTTCTTCAAACAGGCGTGCGGGGGGAATATCGTTAAGCAGTGTTGCCAGACGCGGGATTGGCTCAGCGGTTTCCGGGCTGATACGCATGTCGAGCTTGGCGGCAAAGCGCACGGCCCGCAGCATACGTACAGGGTCTTCGCGGTAGCGCGTTTCCGGATTACCGATCAGGCGAACGATGCCCTCTTCGAGATCCTGCATGCCACCAACGTAATCACGCACGGTGAAATCGGCCACGCTGTAATACAGGCTGTTAATCGTGAAGTCGCGACGCTGGGCATCTTCTTCGATGGAGCCGAAGATGTTGTCGCGCAGCAGCATACCGTTTTGTCCGCGCTGTGAGGTTGTGCGATCGGACTCGCTGCCTTCATGATGACCACGGAAAGTTGCCACTTCGATAATTTCCGGGCCAAACATGACATGGGCCAGACGGAAACGGCGACCAACCAGACGACAGTTACGAAACAGTTTTCGCACCTGATCTGGCGTGGCGTTAGTCGTGACATCAAAATCTTTCGGCTTTTTGCCCAGCAAAAGATCGCGTACGCCTCCGCCAACCAGCCATGCCTCGTATCCGGCCTTATTGAGCCTGTACATTACCTTCAGGGCATTTTCACTGATATCTTTGCGGGAGATAGAGTGCTGCTCACGCGGGATTACCGTCATATGTGGACGGGCGACGGCGAGCTCGGCCTCGCGCTCCTCGCGGCTTAGCACCTTGCGGCAAAAATTAGCGACTCGGGTAAAAATAGTGCACCTCGGTAGTGTCAAACTTCAATCAGAACAAGTGTTGCTGTGTAAAAATAGCGGCTAATCATAGCTCAGCATGATGCATTTGAGAATGGCGGATTTACGATCGCCGATTCTGGCACCGCTGTCAGACTCCAGTTTTCAATGGCAAACGTGAGAATCTGATCCACGCGCATCTCCTGCCACGGGATATCGGAGTGCTGGCCGAGAAAGCGCAGCGCAGCAACAATCACCGGGCGTGGATCGCCTTGCGGCAGTGCAGGTGCATGATTTTGTTTTGAAAGTTTAGCGCCTTGTTCGTTGAGCGCCAGCGGCAGATGAATATAGTCCGGCGCTTGCCAGCCGAACTGTTGATACAACGAAATTTGCCGTACCGTCGGTTCGATAAGATCGGCACCGCGCACAATTTCCGTCACGCCCTGGAAGTGGTCGTCTACCACCACCGCGAGGTTATAGGCAAACAGCCCGTCGCGACGGTGAATAATAAAATCTTCCTTTGCAAGCCGCGGATCAGCCTGAATCACACCGCGCAGTTGGTCCGTAAACTGCATCACCGGATGGCGTTGCTTAATGCGGACCGCCGCCTGTTCAGGCCCGTGGCGTAGTTCACGGCAATGACCGTCGTAAATACCGCCGACGCTTTGAATACGCGCGCGCGTACAGGTGCAGTAATAACTCAGATCCTGCTGATGCAGCCAGGCCAGCGCCTCGCGGTAGGCGTCATGACGCTGGGATTGCCATAAAATATCGCCATCCCAGTGCAGCCCGTAATGTTCCAGCTGACGCAGAATCGTGTCTGCAGCACCGGGAACTTCACGAGGGGGGTCAATATCTTCAATGCGTACCCGCCAGATTCCGCGACGAGCACGGGCCTGCAGGTAACTCCCGAGGGCGGCAATCAGTGAACCAAAATGGAGTTCGCCAGAGGGGGAAGGGGCGAAGCGGCCAATATAATGTGAATCGCTCATTTTGCGGGCTAACAAATAATAAGGCGGGAGAAGCTCCCGCCTGTAGTAAACGTGGTAAAAATGACCGGAATTAACCTGCCATTTGTTTTTCGCGGATTTCTGCCAGCGTTTTACAGTCGATGCACAGATCGGCTGTCGGACGCGCTTCCAGACGGCGAATACCAATTTCTATGCCGCATGATTCGCAGTAGCCGAAATCTTCGTCTTCTACTTTCTTCAGCGTCTTCTCGATCTTTTTGATCAGTTTGCGC
The DNA here is from genome assembly GCF_030334745.1 of Citrobacter sp. Cb080. Lineage (NCBI taxonomy): Bacteria > Pseudomonadati > Pseudomonadota > Gammaproteobacteria > Enterobacterales > Enterobacteriaceae > Citrobacter > Citrobacter sp. Cb080. Next base: position 157,589 of record NZ_JAOWDG010000083.1, read on the forward strand.
TCACGATCACGGTTACGCAGCTCAAGGCTGAATTCTTCTTCCTGTGCGGCGCGGTCCACCGGATCAGGGAAGTTAGCCGCTTCGTCTTGCATATGAGATACGGTGCGATCAACTTCATCCCTAAGTTGATTACGCCATGCCTCAAGAATACGCCTGAAGTGCGACAGCTGGGCTTCGTTCATATACTCTTCGCCCGGTTTCTCCTGGTACGGCTCCACCCCAGCGATGGCGAGAATACTCAGGGACGATGTTTTACGGTTTTGCCCTTCTTGCATGTTGCTTCTCCTTAACACGCACTATCGATCCCCATGTTCGGGGGAAAAATCAGGTCGCTATAAATAGCAGATGCTTTTCCGGATAGCAATTATCTAAACGTAACACTTGACAACCCTGTGAGGAAAAGCGTATTTGCCCACGCGCCCAGAATACTAATTAACCGAATATTTACACCATTACAAGGTAATGGGCAACGGCTCTTTAAGAGTCATACCATGGGCAGAAAGTTCCGCTTTATAAACCAGAATTTCTACCCCCTTAAGCTGTGCTTCAACTAATAATTGCGCATATTTTGCATCGATATGGCGCGCGGGTGAAAACCGTGTAATGGCTGAATGCAACACCGCGAAAAATATCACCGCGCGCTTGCCTTCGGCCGCTACGCTCATCAATTCCCGAAGATGTTTCTGACCTCGTTCAGTGATGGCATCGGGAAAATAACCCTGATCTTTTTCCGCCAACGTGACTGATTTCACTTCAATATAGCAGTCAGGTCGGGAATCCGCCTGTAACAAAAAGTCGATGCGGCTCCCTTCGGCGCCGTATTTTACTTCACTTTTCAAGGTGCTGTAGTCTGAAACTTCCGAAATTAACGAACGCTGAATAGCCTCTTTCGTTAATCTATTGGCCCACAGCGTGTTAACACAAATAAGTGCACCGGATTGGGTTTGCGTTAATTCCCAGGTATGTGGATATTTTCGTTTAGTATTTTCTGATGTCGAATACCAGACAGTATCTCCCGGCGTTGCGCAGCCGGTCATGGCTCCCGTATTGGGGCAGTGTAGCGTTAACGTTGTGCCATCCGGTGTGATCACATCCGCTAAAAAACGCTTATAGCGCTGAATGAGCGTTGCTGGTTGTAAAGGTGGAGAAAATTGCATGAACAGTTCCTTTGATTATTCAGTCAGCGTCCAGCGTTGCAACTGCGTGTAACGCGTGCGTCCTCGCATGAATGAGGAGGAATAAAGCCCAAACTCCGTTACCGGAAACGACCAGCCAAACCCTGGCGGAGGGATAGATACCGCGTGACCGGCGTCACGCAGCAACGTGATATGCGGGTGAAACGGCTGCGGGCTCTGGTGGCACCCACTGCGTGCGGCTTGTGCCCGCAACATGTTCGCCAACTGCAGCAGCCCGCGCGGCGGCTGACGCATTCCCAACCACACGACTCGCGAGCGCAGCCATTGCCCGGCATCGTCGAGTTTGAGCGTAAAACCAGGCTGGCGAATACGCCCCGCAAGCTGCGTTAACGCATGCTGCTTCTCAGCGCTGACGTCGCCCAAAAAGGCGAGCGTCAGATGCAGATTATCGGCGGCGACGGGACGACCCGCTTCAGGGGGGAACTGCGCGGCCCGCCAGTGGATTAACTGCTCCCGAACCTCGCCAGGCAATTCAATCGCAAAGAACAGCCTTTTTGGCTCAGACATGATGGATACTCGGTTATGAATTAACGCGATGCTACAATGCAGCGCGAAGAATGTTAACCCTCTGGAGTCATTTGTGACGTCGTTGCCCGTTGCCGCCGTAGTGCCTGAACTACTTACCGCCCTTGATGCCTCGTCGCAGGTTTTGCTGACGGCGCCGACCGGTGCCGGGAAATCAACCTGGCTGCCGTTGCGACTCCTTGAACATCGCGGTATCAAGGGACGGATTATTTTGCTGGAGCCGCGGCGTCTGGCAGCACGCAATGTGGCGCAGCGGTTGGCGGAATTGCTGAATGAAAAGCCTGGCGAGACCGTGGGGTATCGCATGCGTGCGCAAAGCTGCGTAGGGCCGCAGACCCGCCTTGAGGTGGTGACGGAGGGGGTTCTGACACGCATGATCCAGCGCGACCCCGAATTGACGGGCGTTGGGCTGGTCATCCTCGACGAATTTCACGAGCGGAGTTTGCAGGCCGACCTGGCGCTGGCGCTGTTGCTGGATGTGCAGCAAGGGCTGCGTGACGATCTGAAAATATTGATCATGTCTGCCACTTTGGACAACGGGCGTTTGCAGCAGATGTTGCCTGATGCGCCGACGATCGTTTCTGAAGGCCGCGCTTTTCCCGTTGATCGACGATATCAGCCGTTGGCGGCGCATCTGCGTTTTGCTGAAGCGGTAGCGATAGCGACGGCAGAACTCCTGCGCCATGAAAGCGGGTCGCTGCTGCTGTTTTTACCGGGTGTAGGGGAAATCCAGCGCGTGCAGGAGCAACTGGCAACGCGTGTGGGCAGCGATGTGTTGTTGTGCCCACTGTACGGCGCGCTGACGCTTGCCGAGCAGCGTCAGGCGATTTTGCCCGCGCCGCAAGGCAAGCGCAAAGTGGTGCTGGCGACCAATATTGCCGAAACCAGCTTAACGATCGAAGGCATCCGGCTGGTGGTGGACTGCGCCCAGGAGCGCGTGGCGCGCTATGATGCGCGTACCGGTTTAACGCGACTGATTACCCAACGCATAAGCCAGGCCTCGATGACCCAGCGAGCGGGACGCGCGGGCCGTCTGGAACCCGGTATCTGCCTCCATTTGCTTGCCAAAGAGCAGGCGGAAAGAGCGGCGGCACAGGGAGAACCGGAGATTTTACAGAGCGACCTGTCCGGACTGCTGATGGAGTTACTGCAATGGGGATGCACCGACCCTGAGCAACTGAACTGGCTGGATACACCGCCCGCCATCAACTTGCAGGCGGCAAAGCGGCTGCTGCAGATGCTGGGGGCGCTTGAGGGTGACAGGCTCAGCGCCAGGGGGCAGAAAATGGCGACGTTGGGTAACGACCCCCGTTTAGCGGCTATGCTGGTTAGCGCCAACAATGACAATGAAGCGGCAACGGCGGCAAAACTGGCTGCGATTCTGGAAGAGCCGCCGCGCGGTGGCAGTACCGATCTGGCTGTAGCGTTTTCACGAAATCAGCCCGCCTGGCAGCAGCGCAGCCAGCAATTACTGAAACGGCTTAACGTTCGCAGCGGACAGCCGGACAGCGCGCTGCTCCCCTCATTACTGGCGCAGGCGTTTGCCGATCGGATCGCGCGTCGGCGTGGGCAGGAAGGGCGCTATCAACTGGCGAATGGCATGGGGGCAATGCTGGATGCCGATGACGCCTCCGGACGCCATGAATGGCTAATTGCGCCGCTGCTACTGCAGGGCAGCGCTTCGCCGGATGCGCGTATTCTGCTGGCTCTGCCGCTGGATATCGAAGCGCTGATACAGGCATGCCCTGAACTGCTACAACAATCTGACACCATCGAATGGGATGAAACTCAGGGAACGTTAAAAGCATTGCGTCGGTCGCGCATTGGCCAGCTAACGGTAAAAGTACAGGCGCTGGCCAAACCCTCGGAAGAGGAGTTGCACCTGGCGATGTTGAACGGCATTCGCGATAAAGGGCTAAGTGTGCTCAACTGGACGCCGGAAGCCGAGCAGTTTCGCCTGCGTCTGCAATGTGCGGCAAACTGGTTGTCAGAGTATAACTGGCCTGCGGTAGATGAGGATTCTCTGCTGGCGACGCTGGAGAGCTGGCTGCTGCCGCACATGAGCGGTGTGCATTCGCTACGCGCGTTAAAAGCGCTAAATGTGGGTCAGGCGTTGCGCGGTTTGCTGGATTGGTCAATGCTGCAACGTCTGGATAGTGAACTGCCAGCGCATTACACTGTGCCGACGGGAAGCCGGATTGCCATTCGCTATCATGAGGATAACCCTCCGGTATTGGCGGTTCGGATGCAGGAAATGTTTGGTGAAGCGAAGACCCCAACCATCGCCGAGGGGCGCGTGCCGCTGGTGCTGGAACTGCTGTCTCCGGCGCAACGACCACTACAGGTAACGAGCGATTTAAGCGCGTTCTGGCAGGGATCGTACCGTGAGGTGCAAAAAGAGATGAAAGGGCGCTATCCCAAACATGTCTGGCCGGACGATCCGGCGAATACCGCGCCAACGCGGCGAACAAAGAAGTATACGTAATGAAACTGTAGGCCGGATAAAGCGAAGCCGTCATCCGGTATAAACACGGCAGTAAATTGAGAGATTTCTTCTTCTGTTAACTGACGGAAGAACAGAGAATCGGGCCCTTGCGCCTGAATGTTGCGGAGAAAAAGCATGGCGGGGAATGACCGCGAGCCAATTGGACGTAAAGGGAAACCCTCGCGTCCGGTGAAACAAAAGGTGAGCCGTCGTCAACTCAGAGATGAAGAGTATGACGACGATTATGATGATGATGACTATGAGGATGAAGAACCGATGCCGCGTAAGGGTAAAGGCAAAGGGCGTAAGCCTCGTGGTAAACGCGGCTGGTTCTGGCTGCTGGTAAAACTGTCGATTGTTTTTTTGGTGCTGATCGCCATTTACGGCGTTTATCTGGACCAAAAAATCCGCAGCCGTATAGATGGTAAAGTCTGGCAGCTTCCTGCGGCAGTATATGGCCGTATGGTTAACCTTGAGCCAGAAATGCCGATCGGCAAGAACGAGATGGTGAAACTGCTGGAGGCTACGCAGTATCGTCAGGTGACGAAGATGACGCGCCCTGGCGAATTCACCGTGCAGGCGAAAAGCATCGAGATGATCCGTCGTCCGTTTGATTTTCCGGACAGTAAAGAAGGACAGGTGCGCGCGCGTCTGACCTTTGATGGCGACCATCTGGATACCATCGAGAATATGGATAACAACCGCCAGTTCGGTTTCTTCCGTCTCGATCCGCGGCTGATTACCATGCTTTCTTCGCCTAACGGTGAGCAGCGCCTGTTTGTCCCGCGCAGTGGATTCCCGGATCTGCTGGTGGACACGCTGCTGGCGACCGAAGATCGTCACTTCTATGAGCATGACGGTATCAGCCTCTATTCCATTGGCCGCGCGGTGCTGGCGAACCTGACGGCGGGGCGCACGGTACAAGGGGCCAGTACGCTGACCCAGCAACTGGTGAAAAACCTGTTCCTGTCCAGCGAACGTTCCTACTGGCGTAAGGCCAACGAAGCCTATATGGCGCTGATCATGGATGCGCGTTACAGCAAAGACCGCATTCTTGAGCTGTACATGAACGAAGTCTATCTCGGTCAAAGCGGTGACAATGAGATCCGCGGCTTCCCGCTGGCGAGCCTCTACTACTTTGGCCGTCCGGTGGAAGAGCTGAGCCTCGACCAGCAGGCGCTGCTGGTAGGGATGGTTAAAGGAGCGTCAATCTATAACCCGTGGCGTAACCCGAAGCTGGCACTGGAGCGTCGTAACCTGGTGCTGCGTTTACTACAACAGCAGCAGATTATCGACCAGGATCTGTATGACATGCTGAGCGCGCGTCCGTTAGGCGTACAGCCGCGTGGTGGGGTGATCTCACCGCAGCCCGCCTTTATGCAGATGGTGCGCCAGGAGCTACAGGCAAAGCTGGGCGATAAAGTTAAAGACCTCTCCGGCGTGAAGATTTTCACCACCTTTGATTCCGTGGCGCAGGATGCTGCAGAAAAAGCGGCGGTGGAAGGTATTCCGGTGCTGAAGAAACAACGTAAGCTGAGCGATCTGGAAACCGCGATTGTGGTGGTCGACCGCTTTAGCGGCGAAGTGCGTGCCATGGTTGGTGGGGCAGAACCGCAGTTCGCTGGTTATAACCGTGCGATGCAGGCACGTCGTTCGATTGGTTCTTTGGCTAAACCAGCGACCTATCTGACCGCGCTCAGCCAGCCGAAGCTGTATCGTCTAAATACTTGGATTGCCGATGCCCCGATTGCGCTGCGCCAGCCTAACGGCCAGGTGTGGTCGCCGCAGAACGATGACCGTCGCTATAGCGAAAGCGGAAAAGTGATGCTGGTGGATGCGTTAACGCGCTCAATGAACGTGCCAACGGTAAATCTGGGGATGGCGCTGGGCCTGCCTGCCGTCACCGATACCTGGCTGAAGCTGGGCGCGCCGAAAGATCAGCTTAACCCGGTTCCAGCCATGCTGCTGGGGGCGTTGAACCTGACGCCGATCGAAGTGGCGCAGGCGTTCCAGACTATCGCCAGCGGCGGGAACCGCGCGCCGCTGTCGGCGCTGCGTTCGGTGATTGCCGAAGATGGGACGGTGCTGTATCAGAGCTTCCCGCAGGCCGAGCGTGCCGTTCCGGCGCAGGCGGCGTATATGACGCTGTGGACCATGCAACAGGTGGTTCAGCGTGGTACGGGCCGCCAGCTTGGCGCGAAATATCCTGGGCTTCATCTGGCAGGGAAAACCGGGACCACTAACAACAACGTGGATACCTGGTTTGCCGGGATCGACGGCAGCCAGGTAACCATCACCTGGGTGGGCCGTGATAACAACCAGCCAACCAAGCTGTACGGTGCCAGCGGTGCGATGTCGATTTATCAGCGTTATCTTGCCAACCAGACGCCAACACCGCTGGTGCTGACGCCGCCGGAAGATGTGGTGGATATGGGCGTGGACTACGACGGTAACTTTGTTTGTAGCGGGGGGATGCGTACGCTTCCGGTATGGACTACCGATCCTGATTCGCTGTGTCAGCAGGGTGAAATGATGCAACAGCCGACCGGGAATCCGTTCGATCAGTCAACGCCGCAGCAGCAGCCTCAACAGCAGCAGCAACAACCGGCGCAGCAGGAAAAGAAAGATAGCGACGGTGTCGCTGGCTGGATAAAGGATATGTTCGGCAGTAACTGATATTGCTCAAAACCCGCTTCGGCGGGTTTTTCTTCTTTGGTCCATTCTCAGGGCCGAATAACATTCCAGCCTAATTTATTAACCCTTTCTTTTCATCTGGTTATTTCTTAACCCCTCAGTTTTAGTAGGGACGCGTATTGCTTGCTATCTCGCCAGAGTTTCGAATATTATGCTGCCGTTATAATAATAATTCTCGTTTACGTTATCATTCACTTTCATCAGAGAAATACCAATGGCGCGTCTTAAAACTGCTCAGCCAAGTTCATCGCTGCGTAAAATCGCAGTAGTGGTAGCCACAGCGGTTAGCGGCATGTCTGTCTATGCACAGGCGGCGGTTGACCCGAAAGAAGAAACCATCACCGTAACTGCTGCTCCTGCCGCACAAGAAAGCGCATGGGGGCCTTCGCCGACAATTGCCGCGAAGCGTTCCGCCACCGCTACCAAAACCGACACGCCGATCGAAAAGACGCCACAGTCTGTTTCGGTAGTGACAAACGAAGAGATGCAGATCCATCAGTCTCGTTCCGTCAAGGAAGCGCTGGGTTATACCCCAGGGGTTGTGGTCAGTAACCGTGGTGCTTCAAATACATACGATTTTGTCAGCATCCGTGGTTTTACCTCTGTCGGTTTAAGCCAGAACAACTATCTGGATGGTCTGAAGCTACAAGGGAACTTCTATAACGACGCGGTTATCGATCCTTACATGCTGGAGCGTGTAGAGTTGATGCGTGGGCCAACTTCCGTGTTGTACGGTAAGAGTAACCCTGGCGGTATTATTTCGATGGTCAGCAAACGTCCAACCACCGAGCCGCTAAAAGAAGTTCAGTTTAAAATGGGAACAAATAATCTGTTCCAGACAGGGTTTGATTTTAGTGATGCATTGGATGATAACGGTGAATTCTCTTACCGTTTAACCGGTCTGGCTCGTTCCACAAATGAGCAGCAGCAAGGTTCTGAATCACAGCGTTATACCGTTGCTCCGTCCTTCTCATGGCGTCCTGACGACAAGACTAACTTTACATTCCTTTCTTATTTCCAGAATGAACCCGAAACGGGTTACTACGGTTGGTTGCCGAAGGAAGGTACGGTTGAACCGCTACCTAACGGCAAGCGTTTGCCGACTGATTTTAATGAAGGTGCTTCAAATAACACTTATTCCCGCAATCAGAAAATGGTGGGGTACAGCTTTGAACACGACTTTAATGACACCTTCACTGTCCGGCAGAATTTACGTTTTGCTGAAATGAAAACGTCGCAGCAGAGCGTGTACGGTACGGGTATCTGTACAACAAATGCGTTTAACGCGCCTTGCCAGGCAATTCCGGCCGATCAGCGCGACCATTATCTTGGTCGTGGCACGGTTGTCGATGATGAACGCTTGCAGAACTTCAGTGTTGATACCCAGTTGCAGAGCAATTTCGCGACAGGAACGGTGGACCATACGTTGCTGACAGGTGTTGACTTCATGCGTATGCGTAATGATATCAATGCTAAATTTGGCACAGCTCCTGTTCTGGATCTTTATAACCCACAGCCTCTGGAAGATTTTGATTTCGACTCTACCGAGCCTTATCAGATGAACGAAACCAAACAAACCGGTATCTACATCCAGGATCAGGCGGAATGGGATAAGTGGGTCTTTACGCTGGGTGGTCGTTATGACTGGTCACAGCAAGCGACGACGATTCGTCAGAATTCAACCACTCCGCAAGCGGGTTATATTGAGCGTAACGATCATCAGTTCACATGGCGTGGCGGTGTAAACTACCTGTTTGATAATGGTATTTCTCCGTACGTTAGCTATAGCCAGTCATTTGAACCAAACGCATTCGATCTCTACAGCACTCCACGCATGGCTTTTGCGCCATCCAAGGGTGAACAGTATGAAGCGGGTGTAAAATATGTGCCGAAAGATCTGCCTGTGGTTATTACGGCTGCGGCATATCATCTGACGAAGACGAATACGCTGACAACCGATCCGACCAACTCGAATCTGCAAGTTCCGTCAGGCGAAGTACGTTCTCAGGGCTTTGAATTTGAAGCTAAAGCGGCCTTGAATGCCAATATCAATGTGACTGCTTCATATACTTACACTGATGCGGAGTACACTAAGGACACCAATCTCAAAGGGAACAACGTAGAACAAGTTCCTGAAAATATGGCATCACTCTGGGGCGACTATACCTTTAACGAAGGCGTTCTGTCGGGACTGACCCTGGGAACCGGTGGACGTTTTATCGGTTCAAGCTATGGCGATCCTGCAAACACCTTTAAAGTGGGAAGTGCTGCTGTAATGGATGCTGTCGTGAAATACGATTTAGCGCGTTTTGGTATGGCTGGCTCTAGTGTTGCTGTCAACGTTACCAACCTGCTGGATCGTGAATACGTTTCTAGTTGCTTCCAAACCTATGGCTGCTTCTGGGGCGCAGAACGTCAGGTCGTTGCAACCGCAACCTTCCGTTTCTAATTTCTTTTTGGGCACGCTTTGCGTGCCCGTTTTACAAGTTGGTTGCTATGCAGGAAAACAGATCCCATCCCGACACCACTTTCGCGTTGCGTAATGTCTCCTTTCGTGTGCCTGGCCGCACGCTTTTGCATCCTCTCTCATTAACTTTTCCGGTGGGGAAAGTAACCGGCCTTATCGGCCACAACGGGTCCGGAAAATCGACGTTATTGAAAATGCTGGGACGTCATCAGCCGCCGTCGGAAGGTGAAATCCTGCTCGACGAACAGCCGCTGGAGAACTGGAGCAGTAAAGCGTTTGCCCGCAAGGTCGCCTATCTGCCGCAGCAGTTGCCGCAGGCCGAAGGGATGACGGTGCGTGAACTGGTGGCGATTGGCCGCTATCCGTGGCACGGGGCGCTGGGACGTTTTGGCGTTGCCGACAGAGAGAAAGTAGAAGAAGCTATTTCGTTGGTCGGCTTAAAACCGCTGGCGCACCGCCTGGTGGATAGCCTGTCCGGCGGAGAACGCCAGCGTGCGTGGATTGCCATGCTGGTGGCGCAGGACAGCCGCTGTCTGCTGCTTGATGAGCCGACTTCCGCGCTGGATATCGCTCATCAGGTTGACGTGCTGGCGCTGGTGCATCGCTTAAGCCAGCAGCGTGGGCTAACGGTGATTGCGGTGCTGCATGATATCAACATGGCGGCCCGCTACTGCGATTACTTAGTTGCGCTGCGCGGTGGTGAAATGATTGCGCAAGGAACGCCTGCTGAACTGATGCGCAGTGAAACTCTGGAACAGATTTACGGTATCCCGATGGGCATTTTGCCGCATCCGGCCGGTGCCGCACCCGTGAGTTTTGTCTATTAATGATTGAATTACATCATATTACCCGTCGGCGTCTGCTTACGGCGATGGCGCTCTCGCCGCTGCTGTGGCGGATGAATACGGCGTCCGCCGCGGCGATTGATCCGCAGCGTATTGTGGCGCTGGAATGGCTGCCGGTAGAGCTGTTGCTGGCGCTGGGTATTACGCCGTATGGCATTGCGGATATCCCTAACTACAAGCTGTGGGTCAGTGAGCCACCTCTACCGGACTCGGTGATTGATGTCGGGCTACGCACGGAACCCAATCTCGAACTGCTGACCGAAATGAAACCCTCGTTTCTGCTCTGGTCGGCAGGCTATGGTCCTTCCCCGGAAAAGCTGGCGCGTATTGCACCTGGTCGGGGATTTAACTTCAGCGACGGTAAAAAACCTCTGGTCGTTGCGCGACAATCGCTGCAGGAAATGGCGCAATTGTTCAATCTGCAGGACTCTGCTGAACGCCATCTGACTGAGTATGATCGTTTTATTGCCAGCCTGAAGCCGCGCTTCATTCAACGCGGTGCGCGCCCTGTGCTTCTCACCTCTCTGCTTGATTCGCGGCATATGCTGGTGTTTGGCCCAAACAGCCTGTTTCAGGACGTGCTGGATGAATATGGGATCCCCAACGCCTGGCAGGGAGAGACAAACTTTTGGGGCAGCACTGCCGTGAGTATTGACCGTCTGGCTGCTTTTCAGGATGTCGATGTATTGTGCTTTGATCACGGCAACGATAAAGAGATGGCTGGACTGATGTCTACGCCGTTGTGGCAGGCGATGCCCTTTGTTCGCAGCGGACGTTTTCAGCGCGTGCCGGCCGTCTGGTTCTATGGCGCAACGCTATCAGCCATGCATTTTGCCCGCATTCTGGATAATGCGCTGGGAGGCAAAGCGTGAGTAAACGTATCGCGCTGTTCCCCATTTTCCTGCTGGCGGTTCTGTTTGTTGCTGCCTGCTGGCTCACATGGGTTAACTTCTCCGTTGCGCTACCGCGCAACCAGTGGCAACAGGCTATCTGGTCACCGGATATCGATGCCATTAAACAGATGGTTTTCCACTACAGCCTGCTGCCGAGGCTGGCGATTTCGCTGTTGGTCGGTGCCGGGCTGGCACTGGTCGGCGTATTGTTTCAGCAGGTGCTGCGTAACCCACTGGCGGAGCCAACCACGCTAGGCGTTGCGACCGGTGCGCAGTTGGGCATTACCGTCACGACGCTGTGGGCTATTCCCGGTGCGCTCACCACGCAATTTGCTGCGCTGGCAGGTGCTTGTGTCGTTGGAGCGCTGGTGTTTGGCGTCGCCTGGGGCAAACGTCTTTCTCCGGTGACGTTAATCCTCGCCGGACTGGTGGTCAGCCTGTACTGCGGGGCGATTAACCAGTTGATGGTTATCTTCCATCACGATCAACTGCAAAGCATGTTTTTGTGGAGCAGCGGCACGCTAACCCAAACCGACTGGAGCGGCGTACAGCGACTGTGGCCGCAACTGCTGGGCGGCGTGATGCTGACTCTGCTGCTGTTGCGTCCAATGACGCTGATGGGACTGGATGACGGCGTGGCGCGTAACCTCGGTCTGGCGTTGTCGCTGGCGCGCCTGGCGGCCTTATCGCTGGCGATTGTCATCAGCGCCTTGCTGGTTAACGCGGTTGGGATTATCGGCTTTATTGGCCTCTTTGCACCGCTGCTGGCGAAAATGCTCGGCGCGCGGCGTCTGTTGGCGCGTCTGATGCTGGCCCCGCTGATTGGTGCGTTGATCCTCTGGCTCTCTGACCAAATCATTCTGTGGCTGACCCGCGTATGGATGGAGGTCTCCACCGGTTCGGTGACGGCGCTGATTGGCGCGCCATTGCTGCTGTGGTTGTTGCCGCGCCTTAGAAGTATGAGCGCACCGGATATGAATGCCAGCAACCGTATCGCCGCGGAGCGTCAGAATGTACTGATGTTTGCGCTGGCGGGCGGGGTGGTTTTGCTGCTGACTCTGGTGGTGGCGCTGTCGTTTGGCCGCGATGCGCACGGCTGGACATGGGCCAGCGGCGCGATGCTGGATGAACTGATGCCCTGGCGCTGGCCACGTATTCTGGCGGCGTTGATTGCCGGGGTGATGCTGGCGGTAGCGGGCTGTATTATTCAGCGTCTGACCGGAAACCCAATGGCGAGCCCGGAAGTTCTGGGCATTAGCTCCGGCGCGGCATTTGGCGTGGTGTTAATGCTGTTTCTGGTCCCCGGAAATGCCTTTGGCTGGCTGCTGCCCGCAGGGAGTCTCGGGGCTGCGGTCACCTTGCTTATCATTATGATTGCCGCCGGGCGCGGTGGTTTTTCGCCGCACCGTATGCTGCTGGCAGGGATGGCGCTCAGTACGGCGTTTACTATGTTGTTGATGATGCTGCAGGCCAGCGGCGATCCGCGTATGGCGGGCGTGCTGACCTGGATCTCCGGCTCAACCTATAACGCGACGGGCGAACAGGTACTGCGCACCGGAATTGTGATGGTTATCCTGCTGGCGCTGACACCGCTGTGTCGTCGTTGGCTGACGATTTTACCGCTCGGCGGCGATACGGCGCGTGCGGTGGGTATGGCGATCACGCCGTCACGCGTGGGGTTACTGCTGTTGGCTGCGGGACTGACGGCGACAGCAACCATGACCATTGGACCGTTGAGTTTTGTCGGGCTGATGGCTCCGCATATTGCCCGAATGATGGGGTTTCGTCGGGCGATGCCGCATATGCTGATTTCGGCGCTGGCGGGAGGTGTGCTGCTGGTTTTTGCTGACTGGTGCGGCAGGATGGTGCTGTTTCCGTATCAGATCCCGGCAGGATTACTGTCGACGTTTATTGGCGCGCCGTACTTTATCTATCTGCTACGTAAGCAGAGTCGCTGAGGTTAATCTCTTCCATTTAGGCTGCGTCGCCATCCGGCAATAAAAAAGCCGGGTGGCGGCTTCGCCTTACCCGGCCTACGTTATTTCTGGGCGTTATCTTTTACAATTTCGCAAACACCCGGCGCGCGGCGTCGATGGTGTTATTGATATCGTCTTCACTGTGCGCGACGGACATAAAGCCCGCTTCGAAGGCGGACGGCGCCAGGTAAATCCCTTCATCCAGCATCATGTGGAAGAAACGCTTGAAGCGTTCAACGTCGCATGCCATCACATCCTGATAGCAGGTCACGGTTTCTGCATCGGTGAAGAAAATCCCGAACATCCCGCCCACATGGTTAACCACCAGCGGAATATTCGTCTCTTCGGCGGCTTCCAGCAGACCTTCCGCCAGACGCGTCGTCAGTTCATTCAGCGTTTCATGAATACCCGGCTGGGCCACTTCGTTCAGACAAGCAAAACCTGCTGCCATCGCAATCGGGTTACCTGAAAGCGTACCCGCCTGATAAACCGGACCGGTCGGCGCCAGCGCGTCCATCACATCACGGCGACCGCCGAATGCGCCAACGGGCATCCCGCCACCGATGATTTTGCCAAGGCAGGTCAGATCCGGAACGACGCCGTAATAATCCTGCGCACCGGCTAGCGCCACGCGGAAACCGGTCATGACTTCATCGATGATCAACAGCGCGCCAAACTCATCACACAGGGCACGCAGGCCCGGCAGGAATTCTGGCAGCGGCGGGATGCAGTTCATGTTGCCTGCGACCGGCTCAACGATAATGCAGGCGATCTCCTGCGGATACTGTTCGAATGCCGCACGAACTGAAGAGAGATCGTTGTAGGTGCAGGTCAGGGTGTGTTTCGCAAAATCGGCTGGAACGCCCGGGGAGTTTGGCTGACCCAGCGTTAACGCGCCGGAACCAGCTTTAACCAGCAGGCAGTCGGCATGACCGTGATAGCAGCCTTCAAATTTGATGATCTTATCGCGACCGGTGAAACCGCGCGCCAGACGGATGGCGCTCATCGTCGCTTCCGTACCGGAGTTCACCATACGCACCATATCCATGGTCGGCACAAGTTCAGTGACCAGCTCCGCCATTTTCACTTCCATCTCGGTCGGCGCGCCGAAGCTTAAACCGCGCTCTGCGGCTTCAATCACCGCATTGCGAATTGCCGGGTGGTTATGGCCCAGTACCATCGGTCCCCAGGAACCGACGTAATCGACATAGGCTTTACCATCGACATCGTACAGATACGCGCCGTCCGCTTTTTCGATAAACAGCGGAGTACCACCCACGCCAGTAAAGGCGCGAACGGGGGAGTTAACGCCGCCAGGGATAAGTTCGCGTGCTGCGCTGTAGAGATTTTCAGACTTACTCATGGATGGGGTCCTGGTTCGTAGAAAAAGTAAATGCCCGCTATTCTAGTTATTCAGAGAAGGTTATGAAAGTTTTACGCATTTGAAACAATGCGATTTGCAGGGGATTTTCGTGAAATGTGCGAGTAGAATGCCGATTCCGTATTTGTATTACCAATTAATGATCATCTGATGAAGACTGACTCTCCCTCTTTTGAAGCACAACAAATTGTGCGTTTACGCCGCAGGGATCAAATCCGTCGACTCCTGGAACGCGATAAAACGCCGCTGGCGATCCTGTTGATGGCCGCCGTTGTCGGTACCGTGACGGGGCTTGTTGGCGTGGCATTTGAGAAAGCGGTGACCTGGGTGCAAAATCAGCGCATTGGCGCCCTGGCCCAGGTTGCGGACCATGCCATTCTGCTGTGGCCGCTGGCGTTTATTCTCTCTGCATTGCTGGCGATGGTCGGCTATTTTCTGGTTCGTAAATTTGCGCCGGAAGCGGGAGGCTCGGGGATCCCTGAGATTGAAGGCGCGCTGGAAGAGCTACGACCTGTGCGCTGGTGGCGCGTTCTGCCGGTGAAATTTATTGGCGGCATGGGCACGCTGGGAGCCGGTATGGTGCTCGGGCGAGAAGGGCCGACCGTACAGATAGGCGGGAACATTGGGCGCATGGTGCTGGATATTTTCCGCATGCGCAGCGCCGAAGCGCGACATACCCTGCTGGCCACCGGTGCGGCTGCGGGTTTGTCGGCGGCGTTTAATGCGCCTCTGGCTGGGATCCTGTTCATTATTGAAGAGATGCGCCCGCAGTTTCGCTATAACCTCGTCTCGATCAAAGCCGTGTTTACCGGCGTTATTATGTCGAGCATCGTGTTTCGTGTGTTCAACGGTGAAGCACCGATTATTGAAGTCGGAAAGCTGTCTAATGCGCCGGTAAATACGCTGTGGCTGTATCTTGTGCTGGGGCTTATTTTTGGCTGTGTCGGGCCGTTGTTCAACACCATGGTGTTGCGTACCCAGGATATGTTCCAGCGCTTCCACGGCGGTGAAATTAAAAAATGGGTGCTGATGGGCGGCGCGATTGGTGGCCTGTGCGGGATCCTGGGATTAATTAAACCGGAAGCGGCAGGCGGCGGGTTTAACCTGATTCCTATCGCCGCGGCGGGTAATTTTAGCGTCGGTTTACTGCTGTTTATATTTATTACCCGGGTGATCACCACGCTGCTGTGCTTCTCGTCCGGCGCGCCCGGAGGGATTTTTGCCCCGATGCTGGCGCTGGGTACGTTACTTGGCACCGCGTTCGGTATGGCCGCGGCGGCCTCTTTTCCACAGTATCATCTGGAGGCCGGAACCTTTGCCATTGCCGGAATGGGGGCTTTGCTGGCGGCTTCGGTACGTGCACCGCTAACCGGTATTGTACTGGTGCTGGAGATGACCGATAACTATCAGCTCATTTTGCCAATGATTATTACCTGTCTTGGCGCAACACTATTAGCCCAATTTATGGGTGGAAAGCCGCTATACTCGACTATCCTTGCCCGCACGCTGGCAAAACAGGAAGCGGAGCAAGCGGCAAAAAGCCAGAGTACCGCCGCTGGCGAGAATACTTGAACGAAATACCAGGGTATTAGATAATGGCCTTAACCATTGGGTTATAATTTGCCCAATTGCCAATGTCGTTTGGAGCAAAATATGAGTGATGACGTAGCGCTGCCACTGCAATTTACTGAAGCAGCAGCCAATAAAGTAAAAAGCCTGATCGCTGACGAAGATAACCCGAATCTGAAATTACGCGTGTATATCACCGGCGGTGGTTGCAGCGGTTTCCAGTACGGTTTCACCTTTGATGATCAGGTGAACGATGGTGATATGACCATTGAGAAACAAGGTGTGGGTCTGGTGGTTGATCCGATGAGCCTGCAATATCTGGTGGGCGGCGCGGTTGACTATACCGAAGGTCTGGAAGGTTCCCGCTTCGTTGTGACTAACCCCAATGCGAAAAGCACCTGCGGGTGTGGTTCTTCTTTCAGCATCTGATTGCTGCCTGTAATACCGATGGTCTGATGGTGTAGGCCCGGTAAGCGTAGCTCCATCGGGCAATGTGCCGGTTGGCGGCGTAAACGCCTTATCCGGCCTACATGTTCTGCATCATCACATCAGCGCCCGTTATCATCCAGAGCAAACGTCGGCAATTTCAAATGCCAGCGAATGGCGGCAAGCCGAATCAGCAGGGTGACGATCATCCCCATCATACTGGCGTTTTCCAGCGATACATTAAAGGTATAAAACGCTGTCGCATGCACGATCCCGCCGATAATACATGCCGTGGCGTAGATTTCGGTGCGCAGAATCATCGGGACTTCACGAGCTAACACGTCGCGAATGATCCCGCCGCCGACGCCGGTAATCACCCCCATACAGATCGCCACCAGGGGGCCCGTCCCTGCGAGAAATGCTTTATTGACGCCAATCCCCACGAACACAGCCAGGCCAACGGCATCCAGCACCGGAAGGATCCACTTCGGTAAACGTCGTGGCTGACGTACCAGCAGGATTGTCAGCATGCTGGTGATCATTGCCACCACCAGATCGGTGGGATCCTTAACCCAAAATACCGGTCCATGATCCAGCGCCATATCGCGGATCGTTCCGCCGCCAACGGCGGTAACCACCCCGAGGACCAGGACGCCAAACGGGTCCATACGCAATTTTCCGGCCAGTAAGACGCCAGAGATAGCAAATACCGCGGTGCCGACAATATCCAGCCAATAGACGAGCATTTTTAAATCCTCACAACAGACCTGGTGGGGGCAGGCGCTAATTTATCTGTGAAAGCGCATTACAGAGTTGTTTTGCGGCGAGGATAATACGCGGGCTCGCGCGTTCGAACCAGTCACTATTAAGTGTAATAATGGGTATTTTTAGCTGGTTTCCCCAGTATTGTTCAATTTTCAGAGTTTCGCCTGGCCCTCCGGTTGCAACAATAGCCTGGGGCGCTCGTGCCAGGACCTGCTCACGGCTAACCTGTGGCCAGGGAACCCGACTGCCGGCAAAGATGTTTTCTCCACCGCATACCTCAAGAACTTCGTGCTGAATGGAGCCTTTTCCACTGGTAAACAGAGGATTTGCGCCAAACTGGAGAAACACGCGTTTTTTCGGTTTGTTGGCATACCGAGATTTTAGTAAAGCATAGTCATCAAGCATGGTTTGCGCCGCCTGTTTAGCCTGCTCAGGCTTTGGGCTCCACGCTGCCAGCTGGCGGAGCGCATCGGCGACCTGCTCGATGGTAACGGCGTCCACCCAGATGACCTTAATTCCCAGGGCGGTCAGTTGATTCACCTGCCGCTCAGCATTTCCCCCGCGCCAGGCGACGACTAAATCCGGTTTAAGCGCCACAATGCGTTCAAGGTTCATACCTTGCCAGGTGGAAACCTCCTCGATATTTTTGGCCGCTGGCGGGTAGTTTGAGTAGCTACTGACGCCTACGGGTGTAATGCCGGCGGCAAAGGCGAGTTCGGTATTGGCAGGAGAAAGCGTCACTACACGCGGTGCGGCGTACAGGAACGCCGGAAGAGTGAATAGCAGGGCGACCAGCGCCCTGGAGAGTAATTTAGCCATGCGCCAGTTTCTGTACCAGCGTTTCAACCATCAGACTTGACTGTTTCGCGGCAACAACCAGGAACTCGTCAAAGCTGAGATGGGACTGCTGATCGGCGACGTCAGAGATGGCGCGAACCACGACAAACGGCACATTGAAGTTATGGCAAACGTGCGCAATCGCGGTCGCTTCCATCTCAACGGCAATGGCCTGCGGGAAGTTATGCTTAATTTTAGCCAGACCCACGGAGCCATTAATGAAGGCATCGCCGCTGACGATTAGTCCGCGAACGGCGTTCAGATTGAGTTGCGCAATACAGGATTCTGCTGCAGCAATCAGCGCAGGATCGGCTTTAAAACCAGCCGGGCAGCCCGGTAACTGACCAAATTCATAGCCAAAGGCGGTAACGTCGGCATCGTGATAGCGCGCTTCGTCAGAAACCACAATATCGCCGACTTTCAGCGTAGAGGCCAGGCCGCCCGCGGAACCGGTGTTAATGATGGCATCCGGCTTGCAGCGTTCAAGCAGCAGCGTAGCGCCCAGCGCCGCCGCCACTTTACCGATACCTGATTTCAGTAGCGCAACCTCTGTACCGTTCAGTTGGCCGGTGTAAATTTCACAACCGCCGAGAGAGAGGGTCTGACGGTTTTCGATTTTGTCACGCAGCAGCGTAACTTCTTCTTCCATTGCACCAATGATGCCGATTTTCATAGATTTACTCGCGATAAGCCAGATTTGAGGGCATAGTCTATCATGCGCTTAAGGGGTAGCGCATTTCTCAGGCGGGAGAGGATATGGTACAGATCGATTTCCGAAAAAAAATAAACTGGCATCGTCGTTACCGTTCGCCGCAGGGCGTGAAGACGGAGCATGAGATCCTGCGTATTTTCGAAAGCGATCGTGGACGTATTATCAATTCTCCGGCTATTCGCCGACTGCAACAAAAAACCCAGGTTTTTCCGCTGGAGCGTAACGCGGCGGTGCGCACGCGCCTGACGCACTCGATGGAAGTTCAGCAAGTTGGGCGCTATATCGCTAAAGAGATCCTCAGCCGACTGAAGGAACTAAAACTGCTGGAGCAGTATGGTCTGGATGAACTGACGGGACCGTTTGAGAGTATTGTCGAAATGTCGTGCCTGATGCATGACATCGGCAATCCGCCGTTTGGTCATTTTGGTGAAGCGGCGATTAATGACTGGTTCCGCCAGCGGCTGTATCCCGCCGACGCGGAAAGTCAGCCCCTCAGCGATGACCGCTGCCTGGTGGCGGCGTTACGTTTGCGCGAAGGCGAAGAGTCGCTGAATGATATTCGCCGTAAGGTGCGCCAGGACCTGTGCCATTTTGAAGGTAATGCCCAGGGGATTCGTCTGGTGCATACTTTGATGCGTATGAATCTTACCTGGGCCCAGGTTGGTGGTATTTTAAAATATACCCGTCCGGCGTGGTGGCGCGGAAGTACGCCTACGACGCATGACTATTTAATGAAGAAACCGGGCTATTACCTTTCTGAAGAACCGTATATTGAACGGTTACGTAAAGAATTATCATTAGCGCCCTACAGTCGCTTTCCATTAACCTGGATAATGGAAGCTGCCGATGATATCTCTTATTGCGTGGCCGACCTGGAAGATGCCGTTGAGAAAAGAATCTTTAGCGTCGAGCAACTTTATCACCATCTGCATGAGGCGTGGGGGCATCACGAAAAAGGTTCCCTGTTTAGTCAGGTTGTTGAGAATGCCTGGGAGAAATCACGTTCAAATACATTAAGCCGGAGCACGGAAGATCAGTTCTTTATGTATTTACGCGTCAATACGCTGAATAAACTGGTGCCGTATGCAGCCCAGCGGTTTATTGATAATTTACCGCAGGTTTTTGACGGCAGCTTTAATCACGCGCTATTAGAAGATGCCAGTAGCTTTAGTCAGTTGCTGGGGGTCTATAAAAATGTGGCGGTAAAACACGTATTTAGTCATCCGGACGTTGAGCAGTTGGAATTGCAGGGGTATCGGGTGATCAGCGGGTTGCTGGAGATCTATCAGCCTTTATTAAAAATGTCCCAGTCAGATTTTACTGAGCTGGTCGACAATGAAAGAGTTAAACGTTTTCCTATCGAATCACGATTATTTCAGAAGTTGTCTACTCGCCATCGTCTTGCTTATGTCGAGGCGGTTAGTAAAATATCAACGGGTTGCGCTGAGTTTTCGGTAATGGAATATTATTATCGCTGCCGGCTGATTCAGGATTATATCAGCGGGATGACCGATCTGTATGCCTGGGATGAATATCGTCGCTTGATGGCCGTAGAACAATAAATACTCATTTGTAAAGACGGCCAATAAAATTTTACTTTTTCCTTAAACTCAATTCTGGAACTTAGCGCTATAAAACGACTCTGACGTATACAGCAATTTTGCGTTACCTGTTAATCGAGAACGAAACACATGAAAAAAACCACATTAGCAATGAGTGCACTGGCTCTGAGTTTAGGTTTGGCGTTGTCCCCCCTGTCTGCCACAGCGGCTGAGACGTCGTCTTCAGCAATGACCGCCCAACAGATGCCAAGCCTGGCCCCGATGCTCGAAAAAGTGATGCCATCGGTGGTAAGTATTAACGTCGAGGGGAGCACGACGGTGAATACGCCGCGTATGCCGCGTAATTTCCAGCAGTTCTTCGGTGATAATTCACCATTCTGCCAGGACGGTTCACCGTTCCAGAGTTCACCGTTCTGCCAGGGCGGCGCGCCGGGCGCTGACAACGGCGGCGGCCAGCAGCAGAAATTTATGGCCCTGGGTTCCGGTGTAATTATTGATGCCGCGAAAGGGTATGTCGTGACCAACAACCACGTGGTGGATAACGCCACGGTGATTAAGGTTCAGTTGAGCGATGGCCGTAAATTTGATGCGAAGATTGTGGGTAAAGATCCGCGCTCCGATATCGCGCTGATCCAAATTCAGGATCCGAAAAACCTGACGGCGATTAAGCTGGCAGATTCCGACGCGCTGCGTGTGGGTGATTACACCGTAGCAATTGGTAACCCGTTTGGCCTCGGTGAGACCGTGACCTCCGGTATTGTTTCTGCGCTGGGCCGTAGCGGCCTGAACGCGGAAAACTACGAAAACTTTATTCAGACGGATGCCGCGATCAACCGGGGTAACTCCGGTGGCGCACTGGTTAACCTGAACGGTGAGCTGATCGGCATTAACACCGCGATCCTTGCGCCGGACGGCGGTAACATCGGTATCGGCTTTGCAATCCCGAGCAACATGGTGAAAAACCTGACGTCGCAGATGGTTGAGTTTGGTCAGGTTAAACGCGGTGAGCTGGGTATTATGGGTACCGAGCTGAGCTCTGAGCTGGCGAAAGCGATGAAAGTTGATGCTCAGCGTGGCGCATTTGTCAGCCAGGTGATGCCGAACTCTTCCGCAGCGAAAGCAGGTATTAAAGCCGGGGATGTGATTACCTCCCTGAACGGTAAACCGATCAGCAGCTTCGCCGCCCTGCGTGCGCAGGTGGGTACGATGCCGGTAGGCAGCAAAATTAACCTTGGCCTGTTGCGTGACGGTAAGCCGGTCACTGTGAATCTGGAACTGCAGCAGAGCAGCCAGACTCAGGTTGATTCCAGCTCTATCTTCAAAGGCATTGAAGGGGCTGATATGAGCAACAAAGGCCAGGACAAAGGGGTCGTGGTCAGCGAGGTGAAAGCGAATTCTCCGGCTGCACGGATTGGCCTGAAGAAAGGGGATGTGATTATCGGCGCGAACCAGCAGCCGGTGAAAAATATCGCCGAACTGCGCAAAATCCTCGACAGCAAACCGGCTGTACTGGCGCTGAACATTCAGCGTGGTGACAGCTCCATCTATCTGTTGATGCAGTAATCTCACTAAACCCCTTCCTGCACAGGAAGGGGTTTCTTTTTGTGATACTTCCCACAACTCCATACTTCTCCCTCTCGCTTTGTGCAGTTGCACAATGCCGCCGCTTATTATCTTCCCTATGCTTGAGCTCTGCTCACAGGAGGGGTTTATGGCTGGCTGGCATCTTGATACCAAAATGGCGCAGGATATCGTAGCGCGAACCATGCGCATCATTGATACCAATATCAACGTAATGGATGCCCGTGGGCGGATCATTGGCAGCGGCGATCGCGAACGAATTGGTGAATTGCACGAAGGCGCGCTGCTGGTGCTTTCGCAAGGTCGGGTGGTCGATATTGACGATGCGGTAGCCCGGCATTTACACGGCGTGCGTCAGGGGATAAACCTGCCGCTGCGTCTGGAAGGCGAAATCGTTGGCGTTATCGGTCTTACTGGCGAGCCGGAACATCTGCGCAAGTATGGCGAACTGGTGTGCATGACCGCCGAAATGATGCTGGAACAGTCGCGTCTGATGCATCTGTTAGCGCAGGATAGCCGTCTGCGTGAAGAGCTGGTGATGAACCTGATTCAGGCTGAAGAGAATACCCCGGCGCTGATGGAATGGGCACAGCGATTGGGCATTGATTTGAACCAGCCGCGCGTGGTGGCGGTAGTGGAGGTCGACAGCGGTCAGCTTGGCGTTGATAGTGCGATGGCGGAGCTACAGCAATTGCAGAACGCGTTGACTACACCCGAACGTAATAATCTGATTGCGATTGTTTCTCTGACCGAGATGGTGGTGCTGAAACCAGCGCTCAATCAGTTTGGCCGCTGGGACGCTGAAGATTATCGCAAGCGCGTTGAGCAACTGATTGCCCGCATGAAAGAGAATGGACAACTGCGTTTTCGCGTGTCGCTGGGCAACTATTTTACCGGGCCCGGCAGCATTGCCCGTTCGTATCGAACGGCGCGCACCACCATGATGGTCGGCAAGCAGCGGATGCCGGAAAGCCGGAGCTATTTCTATCAGGACTTGATGTTGCCGGTGCTGCTGGACAGCCTGCGCGGCGGCTGGCAGGCCAATGAGCTGGCGCGCCCGCTGGTAAGGCTGAAAGCGATGGATAACAACGGTTTGCTGCGTCGAACATTATCGGCATGGTTTCGACATAACGTTCAGCCGCTGGCGACCTCAAAAGCATTGTTTATTCACCGCAATACGCTGGAGTATCGCCTGAACCGTATTTCAGAGCTGACCGGGCTGGATCTGGGGAATTTTGACGATCGACTGCTGCTGTATGTGGCGTTGCAGCTGGATGAGCAGCATTGATTAATTGCCTGATAAGCGTAGCGCTATCAGGCAACAATCTACTTATTTGCGCGTTAGCTTTTCCAGATCGGCTTCAATCTCGCTGATCTTGTTGGTCACGACGCTTTCCAGATGACGTAAATCATCGAGGATCTTGCGTTTAAGATCGACTTCGCTGCGATCTCGCTGGCAGATCTGATCCAGTTCGTCGATCACGTAGCGCAGGTTGGGACTGATCTCCTGCACTTCTTTGTAACCCTGACCGACGCCATCGGCGACAACCGTTTTACGCTGACGGGGATATTTGAACTTCACGCTCTTGGCAAAAAACTCGCCTTTATCCTTCTGGAAATAGATTTTCAGGATATCGTTGTTGGCTTCTTGCCGCAGGCTGTAACGATCGATCTCTTCAGGATTAGTAATGCCCAGACTTTTCAGATTGTCATACATAGCGGTACCCTTAAGCTCACTATAACCATTGAATAATTAACGAAAAGCCTTGTTTATGCCACTCGCAGATGTAAAAAAAGCGGGCTAAGCCCGCTTTTTCAAATCGCTGTTAGTCGATGGTGCGTAACAGTTCGTTGATTCCCACTTTGCCACGCGTTTTGGCATCGACTTTCTTCACAATCACCGCGCAGTACAGGCTGTATTTGCCATCTTTCGACGGCAGGTTGCCGGAGACGACCACGGAGCCCGCCGGAACGCGGCCGTAATGCACTTCGCCGGTTTCGCGATCGTAAATACGGGTGCTCTGGCCGATATACACACCCATAGAGATGACGGAGCCTTCTTCGACGATCACGCCTTCAACCACTTCAGAGCGCGCGCCGATGAAGCAGTTGTCTTCGATGATGGTCGGGTTAGCCTGCAACGGTTCCAGTACGCCGCCGATACCAACGCCACCGGACAGGTGTACGTTCTTACCGATTTGCGCACAGGAACCCACGGTCGCCCAGGTATCAACCATCGTACCTTCATCAACATAAGCGCCGATGTTCACGTAAGACGGCATCAGCACGGTGTTACGGGCGATAAACGCGCCCTGACGCACTGCCGCAGGCGGAACCACGCGGAAACCTTCTTTCTGGAAGCGCGCTTCGTCGTAGTTGGCGAATTTCATCGGCACTTTATCGAAGTAACGGCTTTCCGCACCTTCGATAACCTGATTATCGTTAATACGGAAAGAGAGCAGGACCGCCTTTTTCAGCCACTGATGCGTGACCCACTGACCCTCAATCTTTTCTGCGACGCGCAGTGCACCGGAATCCAGTAAAGAAATAACCTGATTCACCGCTTCGCGGGTTACGGTATCTACATTTGCCGGAGTAATGTCGGCACGGCGCTCGAAAGCGGACTCAATAACGTTCTGTAACTGCTGCATTGTTAAACTCTTTCCATAATAAATAAAAACATTACCCTTTATCGTTTGGATTGAGGGCCTCTGTCAACCGTTGATGCACTTCCTGCTGCAGCTCATTATTAAGGGCGCGCCGGTCGGCGGTGGCGATTATGAATAAATCTTCTACTCGCTCGCCAATAGTTGTAATTCGGGCGCCATGCAGCGAAATTCCCAGATCGGCAAAAATCTGCCCGACCCGCGCCAGCAGTCCTGGCTGGTCGAGAGCGATAAGCTCAAGAAATGATTTTCGGTCGGTATGGGTCGGCAGAAAAGTGACCTCGGTATCGACGGTAAAGTGACGTAATTTTGCCGGCTGGCGACGCGGTTGCGGCGGCTGCCAGCTACGCTGGGTGATCGCCTGTTCAAGCCCAAAACGGATCGCTTCGTGTCGGTCTGACGACAGCGGGCTACCGTCTGGTTCCAGCACAATGAACGTATCCATCGCCATCCCATCGCGGGTGGTGAAAATCTGCGCATCGTGGACGCTAAGGTTGCGCCTGTCCAGTTCGGCGCAGACGGCAGCAAACAGGTAAGGGCGGTCAGGGCTCCAGATGAAAATTTCCGTCCCGCCTCGCGTGGCCTGCGGGCTGAGCAGGATCAGCGGCTTGCTGAGATCGTGTTGCAGCAGATGACGTGCATGCCAGGCCAGCTGATTTGGGCTGTGACGTACGAAATAGTTGGCGCGACAGCGCGACCAGATATGGTGTAGCGCTTCTTCATCAATGTTGTCCATGCGCAGTAGCGCCAGCGCCTGAAGCTGATGATGGCGTACGCGCTCACGCATATCCGGCGTGTTTTGCATCCCACGGCGTAACTGTTTTTCCGTCGCGAAGTACAGCTCGCGCAGCAAGCTTTGCTTCCAGCTATTCCACAGCGTTTCGTTGGTGGCGCAAATATCTGCGACGGTCAGGCACACCAAAAAGCGCAGACGATGTTCCGTTTGCACCTCTTCGGCGAATTGCTTAATGACTTCGGGATCCTGAATATCGCGGCGCTGAGCGGTAACCGACATCAGCAAATGCTGGCGCACCAGCCACACGATCAGTTGCGTTTCGCGGGAGTTCAGACCGTGCAGTTCGGCGAATTTGAGCACATCCTGGGCGCCGAGAACCGAGTGATCGCCGCCGCGACCTTTGGCGATATCGTGGAACAGCGCGGCAATCAGAATCAGCTCCGGCTGTCGCAGACGCGGCCACAGATCCACACACAGCGGATGGCGCTGACGGGTCTCTTCGTTAGCAAAACTTTCCAGCTTAAGCATTACGCGAATAGTGTGTTCATCCACCGTATATGCATGAAACAGGTCAAACTGCATTTGGCCGACAATATGCGACCATTGCGGCATATAGGCCCACAACACGCTGTGGCGATGCATAGGCAGCAGGCCGCGACTCACCGCGCCCGGATGGCGCAACATACTGAGAAACAGCGAACGCGCTTCCGGGATGTAGCACAGCGGCTGCGTTAAATGACGGCGGGCATGACGCAAATGGCGCAGCGTAGTGGAGTAAATTCCGCTGATCGCGCTATTACGCACCATGATGTAAAACATCCGCAATATCGCTTCGGGTTTGCGAATAAACAGGTCGTCGTCGCGCAGATCAATCAACGTGCCGCGCAGTTGAAAGTCGTCATCAATCGGACGTGGTTTTTCATCGGCGGGCAGGGCGAGGATCGCCTCGTCGAACAGTTGCAACAGCATGTGGTTCAGTTCGCTGACCCGTCGTGTGACGCGGAAATAGTCTTTCATCATCCGCTCGATAGGCTCATTGCCTTCACCGCCGTAGTTCAGGCGTTGCGCCACGCTGAGCTGACGATCAAACAGCAGACGGTTGTCGTAACGACTAACGACCAGATGCAGGGCAAAGCGAATGCGCCACAGGATATGCAAACATTCATTCAGCTCGGCACGTTCTGCCTGCGTCAAAAAGCCGAAACCGACCATTTCATCCAGTGAGGTGGCGCCAAAATGGCGGCGGGCCACCCATTGCAGGGTATGAATATCGCGCAGGCCGCCGGGGCTACTTTTGATATCCGGCTCCAGGTTGTAGCTGGTGCCGTGATAGCGCTGGTGGCGCTGATTCTGTTCTTCAACTTTGGCTGCGTAAAACTTATCGGACGGCCAGAAACCTTCGCTAAAAATATGCTTTTGTAGCTCAAGAAACAGCGCCACATCACCAATCAGCAGGCGTGTTTCAATCAGGTTGGTGGCGACGGTTAAATCTGACAATCCTTCCAGCAGACACTCTTCCAGCGTGCGCACGCTGTGCCCAACCTCGAGCCTCACGTCCCATAGCAGCGTTAACAGTTCGCCAACTTTTTCGGCCTGCGCGTCTGGTAGCTTTTTACGACTCAGGATCAGCAGGTCAATATCGGAAAGCGGATGCAGTTCGCCGCGCCCGTAACCGCCAACGGCAACCAGCGCCAGGTCGGCAATTTGACCGAAACCGGCTTCAATCCACAGACGTTGCAGTAACTGGTCAATAAACTCGGTGCGGGCCTCAATCAGCTGCTCTGCGGAAATCCCGCTGTCAAACGCGTCACCTAACCAGTGCTGGAAAGTGTCGATATGCGCTTTAATGCCGGGGCAGTTGAGATCTTGCTGCGGCCAGGTTCCGGGGTTCTGCGGTTGGCCTGGCAGGGTGGGGAGGGCAGTATTTGCGTGTTGTTCAGGAAGAGTATTCATTATGCGCCACCCATTAAAAAAGCCGGATGACGGCGTGAACGCCTTACCCGGCCTACGAAGTAGTACAATTTGTAGGCCTGATAAGATGCGGGCGCATCGCCATCAGGCAAAACATTATTCGTCGTGTGTGATGATCGCCGGGATGGTGTCATCCTTGCGTAATGTCAGAATTTCACAGCCTTTTTCCGTCACCACAATAGTATGCTCGTACTGAGCAGACAAGCTCCGATCTTTAGTTTTCACCGTCCACCCGTCTTTCATGGTGCGGATGCGGTAATCACCGGCATTCAGCATGGGTTCTACGGTGAAGGTCATGCCCGGCTGCAGTACCACACCGCCGTCGTCTGCATCGTAGTGCAGAACCTGCGGCTCTTCATGGAAGCCGCGACCGATGCCGTGACCGCAATATTCACGAACCACAGAGAAGCCTTCGCCTTCCGCGTATTTCTGAATCGCAGCGCCCAGCGTGCGCAGGCGAATACCTGGTTTTACCATCCGCAGCGCCAGATACAGGCTTTCCTGCGTGACGCGGCACAAACGCTCGCCCAGAATGGTTGGTTTGCCGACGATGAACATTTTCGAGGTATCACCGTGGAACTCGTCTTTAATCACGGTTACGTCGATGTTGACGATATCGCCGTCTTTCAGGAGCTTGGCGTCGTCCGGGATCCCATGGCACACCACTTCATTAATAGAGATGCACACGGACTTCGGATAACCGTGATAGCCCAGGCAGGCGGAAATGGCCTGCTGCTCATTCACGATGTAGTCATTACAGATGCGATCCAGTTCGCCGGTGCTGACGCCTGGCTTAACAAACGGTTCGATCATTTCCAGTACATCGGCGGCCAGACGGCCAGCGATGCGCATTTTTTCGATTTCTTCAGGGGTCTTGATTGAGATAGCCATGAATTCTGTCCATCAGTGCCGATGATATCGGCAATAATTGTTTAAGTGGTGCCAATGGTATCAGTCCGGCATACATGCTGCCAAATTGAGAATCATTCTGAACTTCGCCTTTCGTGCCACAGGTGTGTTGGCTGAAATTTTTCACTCCAGTCGCTCACTGCATGTAAGCGCCCGGAGATGCAAAAAATTGGCTGCCTCCCTGTAACACGAAA
This sequence comes from Citrobacter sp. Cb080, assembly GCF_030334745.1. NCBI lineage: Bacteria > Pseudomonadati > Pseudomonadota > Gammaproteobacteria > Enterobacterales > Enterobacteriaceae > Citrobacter > Citrobacter sp. Cb080. Next base: position 185,979 of record NZ_JAOWDG010000083.1, read on the forward strand.
TTCATCGTTCATTCAGCACGCACCGCCAACAATTATTGGTGTCGGTAGCGTATTTGTGGTATAAAGCGCGCCGGACTTCCGATCCATTTGAAGACTACACACGATGGACGGGAGCGACAAATCTCACTTTGTGTAACAACACACACGTATCGGCACATATTCCGGGGTGCCCTTTGGGGTCGGTAATATGGGATGCGTGGAGGCTTAACCCCAACTTTTATATATAGAGGTTTTAATCATGGCAACTGTTTCCATGCGCGACATGCTCAAGGCTGGTGTTCACTTCGGTCACCAGACCCGTTACTGGAACCCGAAAATGAAGCCGTTCATCTTCGGTGCGCGTAACAAAGTTCACATCATCAACCTTGAGAAAACTGTACCGATGTTCAACGAAGCTCTGGCTGAACTGAACAAGATCTCTGCTCGTAAAGGTAAAATCCTTTTCGTTGGTACTAAACGCGCTGCAAGCGAAGCGGTGAAAGAAGCTGCTAACAACTGCGACCAGTTCTTCGTGAACCATCGCTGGTTGGGCGGCATGCTGACTAACTGGAAAACCGTTCGTCAGTCCATCAAACGTCTGAAAGATCTGGAAACTCAGTCTCAGGACGGTACTTTCGAAAAGCTGACCAAGAAAGAAGCGCTGATGCGTACTCGTGAGCTTGAGAAACTGGAAAACAGCCTGGGCGGTATCAAAGACATGGGCGGTCTGCCGGACGCTCTGTTCGTAATTGATGCTGACCACGAGCACATTGCTATCAAAGAAGCAAACAACCTGGGTATCCCAGTATTTGCTATCGTTGATACCAACTCTGATCCGGACGGTGTTGACTTCGTTATCCCGGGTAACGACGACGCAATCCGTGCTGTGACCCTGTACCTGGGCGCTGTAGCTACTACCGTTCGTGAAGGCCGTTCTCAGGATCTGGCTTCCCAGGCGGAAGAAAGCTTCGTAGAAGCTGAATAATAAGGCACGCTCGTTCGAGCCCCCTTATAAACCAGGTAGTATCACGTTTGGTTAGGGGCCCTTTAGGCCCCTTTTTCACTTTTAAATCTGTGCGGTTTCATGCCGGGCAGATCAAATCTTCCGAGGATTTTAGAATGGCTGAAATTACCGCATCCCTGGTAAAAGAGCTGCGTGAGCGTACTGGCGCAGGCATGATGGATTGCAAAAAAGCACTGACTGAAGCTAATGGCGACATCGAGCTGGCAATCGAAAACATGCGTAAGTCCGGCGCAATCAAAGCGGCGAAAAAAGCAGGCAACGTTGCTGCTGACGGCGTAATCAAAACCAAAATCGACGGCAACATCGCTTTCATTCTGGAAGTTAACTGCCAGACTGACTTCGTTGCTAAAGATGCTGGTTTCCAGGCATTTGCTGACAAAGTACTGGACGCTGCCGTTGCTGGCAAAATCACTGACGTTGAAGTTCTGAAAGCGCAGTTCGAAGAAGAACGCGTTGCTCTGGTTGCTAAAATCGGTGAGAACATCAACATCCGTCGCGTTGCTTCCCTGGAAGGCGAAGTTCTGGGTAACTACCAGCACGGTGCTCGTATCGGTGTTCTGGTTGCTGCAACTGGCGCTGACGAAGAGCTGGTTAAACAGCTGGCAATGCACGTTGCTGCAAGCAAACCAGAATTCGTTAAGCCGGAAGACGTTTCTGCTGAAGTGGTTGAGAAAGAATACCAGGTTCAGTTGGACATCGCGATGCAGTCTGGTAAGCCGAAAGAAATCGCAGAGAAAATGGTTGAAGGCCGCATGAAGAAATTCACCGGCGAAGTTTCTCTGACTGGTCAGCCTTTCGTTATGGATCCAAGCAAATCTGTTGGTCAGCTGCTGAAAGAGCACAACGCTGATGTAACAGGCTTCATCCGCTTTGAAGTGGGTGAAGGTATCGAGAAAGTTGAGACTGACTTTGCAGCAGAAGTTGCTGCGATGTCCAAGCAGTCTTAATTTTTAAAGGAGCCGCCTGAGGGCGGCTTCTTTTTGTGTCTGGCTTGTAAATTCAGCGAACCGCTATAGTGGTCATGCTGAAAAGCGACATACAATGTCGCCGGAATTAATTCATCTCATTCGTTGACAGTCTCAGGAAAGAAACATGGCTACCAATGCAAAACCCGTCTACAAACGTATTCTGCTTAAGTTAAGTGGCGAAGCTCTGCAAGGTTCAGAAGGCTTCGGTATTGATGCAAGCATCCTTGACCGTATGGCTCAGGAAATCAAAGAGCTGGTTGAGCTGGGTATCCAGGTTGGCGTAGTGATTGGTGGTGGTAACCTGTTCCGTGGCGCTGGTCTGGCGAAAGCAGGGATGAACCGCGTTGTGGGCGACCACATGGGCATGTTAGCCACCGTCATGAACGGTCTGGCGATGCGCGATGCGCTTCACCGCGCCTATGTGAACGCTCGCTTGATGTCCGCAATTCCTCTGAATGGCGTGTGTGATAACTACAGCTGGGCGGAAGCAATCAGCCTGCTGCGTAACAACCGCGTTGTTATTTTGTCTGCGGGTACTGGCAATCCGTTCTTCACTACCGACTCTGCGGCTTGCCTGCGTGGTATTGAAATTGAAGCGGATGTGGTACTGAAAGCCACCAAAGTCGATGGCGTATTTACTGCTGACCCGGCTAAAGATCCAACGGCGACTATGTACGAACAGTTGACCTATGCTGAAGTACTGGATAAAGAGCTGAAAGTGATGGATCTTGCGGCGTTTACACTGGCTCGTGACCACAAATTACCGATTCGTGTCTTTAACATGAACAAACCGGGTGCGCTGCGCCGTGTTGTTATGGGTGAAAAAGAAGGCACGTTAATCACGGAATAATTCCCGTTGCGGCTAAATGCAGGTAATATTCCGCTTTAATGTCGCGGGATACGTCCCTCAAAATTAATCAAGACTATACTTGTCACATCTTGCGTGGTGGGTATGGTCTGACTGAAACAAGCTTTCAAGGATTCGTAACGTGATCAACGATATCAGAAAAGATGCTGAAGTACGCATGGACAAATGCGTCGAAGCGTTCAAAAACCAAATCAGCAAAATTCGCACGGGTCGTGCTTCTCCTAGCCTGCTGGATGGTATTGTCGTGGAATATTACGGCACACCGACCCCGCTGCGCCAGCTGGCAAGCGTAACGGTTGAAGATTCCCGTACCCTGAAAATCAACGTGTTTGACCGTTCTATGGGGCCAGCCGTTGAGAAAGCAATTATGGCTTCCGACCTCGGTCTGAATCCAAGTTCTGCGGGTTCCGACATCCGCGTTCCGCTGCCGCCGCTGACTGAAGAACGTCGTAAAGATCTGACCAAGATCGTGCGTGGCGAAGCTGAAGGCGCGCGCGTTGCCGTACGTAACGTACGCCGCGATGCCAACGACAAAGTGAAAGCGTTGTTGAAAGAAAAAGAGATCAGCGAAGATGACGATCGCCGTTCTCAGGACGACGTACAGAAACTGACTGACGCAGCTATCAAGAAAGTTGATGCGGCGCTGGCAGAGAAAGAAACGGAACTGATGCAGTTCTGATTCGCCTGTACGCTAAAAACGCCGCTTAGAAGGCCTGAGAAGGCTGGATGGCGGCGTTTTGCTTTTTTCTGTCTATATACTCTAAATAATTCGAGTTGCAGGAAGGCGGCGACGCAGGGCATCCCCGGGAACGTACATCCGTGCGTGACAGGGGTGTACGAGGAGAGCCAACGTACATGCAACTTGAAGTATGACGAGTAAAATTCTTCTGGATGTCTGATGAAGCAATTAACCATCCTGGGATCAACCGGTTCCATTGGTTGCAGTACGCTGGATGTAGTACGCCATAACCCGGAAAAATTTCGTGTTGCTGCGTTGGTGGCGGGTAAAAATGTCGTCCGTATGGTTGAGCAATGTCTGGAATTTTCTCCTCGCTATGCGGTAATGGACGATGAAAAAAGCGCTGCGTTGGTAAAAGCAGCTCTGCTGGAGCAGGGCAGTTGTACTGAGGTTATGAGCGGGCAGCAGGCTGCCTGTGATATGGCTGCGCTGGATGATGTTGATCAGGTTATGGCGGCGATTGTCGGCGCGGCGGGCTTGCTACCGACGCTGGCGGCAATCCGCGCGGGCAAAAGCATTTTGCTGGCGAATAAAGAGTCACTGGTGACCTGCGGGCGTCTGTTTATGGACGACGTGCAACGCCACAAAGCACAGCTTTTGCCGGTAGATAGCGAACATAACGCGATTTTTCAGAGTTTACCGCAACCTATCCAACACAATCTGGGATACGCTGACCTTGAGCAAAATGGCGTCATATCAGTTTTGCTTACCGGGTCTGGTGGCCCTTTCCGTGAAACGCCATTGCGCGATCTGGTTTCTATGACCCCCGATCAAGCATGTCGTCATCCGAATTGGTCGATGGGACGAAAAATCTCTGTCGATTCAGCCACCATGATGAATAAAGGTCTGGAATACATTGAAGCGCGTTGGTTATTTAATGCCAATGCAAGCCAGATGGAAGTGCTGATTCACCCGCAGTCGGTTATTCATTCGATGGTGCGTTATCAGGATGGTAGCGTTCTGGCGCAGTTGGGGGAACCTGATATGCGTACACCTATTGCTCATACGATGGCATGGCCAGAACGAGTGACGTCCGGCGTTAAGCCTGTCGACTTTTGCAAGCTCAGCGCGTTGACGTTTTCCGCACCTGATTACCAGCGTTATCCATGCCTGAAACTGGCGATGGACGCGTTTGAGCAAGGGCAGGCGGCGACGACCGCTTTGAACGCAGCGAATGAAATTACCGTTGCCGCATTTCTGGCGCAGCAGATCCGATTTACCGATATTGCTGACCTGAATTTATCCGTGCTGGATAAGATGGATTTGCAGGAGCCACAGAGCGTTGATGACGTGCTGAAGGTTGATGCTATCGCGCGGGAAGTCGCCAGAAAAGAAGTGATGCGACGCTCAAGCTGATGATAATCCCTCCTCGGAGAATCGCGCTATTTGTTAGTGTTGGGCTTCAGTGATATAGTCTGCGCCACTCGATCGCGGGTATTTGTTTTTTTTCGGTCGGGTAAGCCGTGGTTTGACACGGCTTTTTTGTGGATGCACAAAATCATTCAGGTTGCATCAAGGTGGCAAGTGGATGAGTCCCCTGGAGCATACAAAGAGTATGTGACTGGGGCGAAAATCACAGCCGACGAAGGAGCAGCTTGAAGGATGAAGCGCAAAAGGCTTCAGTATTCCTGAGTACCGTATAATCCTTTCAGGGACTAAAAACGCGTTATGTTGTCTGCAACTAAACCATTAAGCGAAAATTTGCCAGCACATGGTTGTCGCCATGTAGCAATTATCATGGATGGCAATGGCCGCTGGGCGAAAAAGCAAGGGAAGATTCGCGCCTTTGGACATAAGGCCGGAGCAAAGTCCGTCCGCCGGGCTGTCTCTTTTGCTGCCAATAACGGTATTGATGCGTTAACGCTGTATGCCTTTAGCAGTGAGAACTGGAACCGACCTGCGCAGGAAGTGAGCGCGTTAATGGAGCTGTTTGTGTGGGCGCTTGATAGCGAAGTGAAAAACCTGCACCGCCATAACGTACGTCTGCGTATTATCGGGGATATCAGTCGATTTAACTCACGTTTGCAAGAACGGATTCGCAAATCAGAAGCGATTACCGCCCAGAATACCGGGTTGACGCTAAATATTGCAGCGAATTACGGTGGACGGTGGGATATAGTCCAGGGAGTCAGACAACTGGCACAACAGGTGCAGGATGGTCTGCTGCGTCCAGAGCAAATCGATGAAGAGATGCTGGGGCAGCAAATTTGTATGCATGAACTGGCTCCTGTGGATTTAGTGATAAGGACTGGGGGAGAGCATCGAATTAGTAATTTTCTGTTGTGGCAAATTGCCTATGCCGAACTTTACTTTACGGATGTTCTCTGGCCCGATTTCGATGAACAAGACTTTGAAGGTGCGCTGCATGCCTTTGCTAATCGTGAGCGTCGTTTCGGCGGCACCGAGCCCGGTGATGAAAAAGCCTGATGGGGGTCGCTTTTGCTGAAGTATCGCCTGATTTCTGCTTTTGTTTTAATACCCGTTGTCATCGCGGCGCTGTTTTTGCTGCCGCCGGTGGGGTTCGCCATTGTTACGCTGGCCGTCTGTATGCTGGCCGCCTGGGAATGGGGACAGTTAAGCGGTTTTACCACGCGTACGCAGCGAGTCTGGCTGGCTGTTTTGTGCGGGCTATTGCTGGCACTGATGCTATTTTTGTTGCCGGAATACCATCGCAATATTCATCAGCCGCTGGTTGAAGTATCGCTGTGGGCGTCGCTGGGCTGGTGGGTCGTGGCGCTGTTACTGGTGCTGTTTTATCCCGGCTCTGCGTCGGTCTGGCGTAATTCCAAAACATTACGCATAATTTTCGGCGTGTTAACCATAGTCCCTTTCTTTTGGGGAATGCTGGCGCTACGTGCATGGCACTATGATGAGAATCATTATAGTGGCGCGCTATGGCTGCTGTATGTCATGATCCTCGTCTGGGGAGCGGACTCGGGTGCCTATATGTTTGGTAAGCTGTTTGGCAAACATAAGCTGGCGCCGAAGGTTTCTCCTGGTAAAACCTGGCAGGGTTTTATTGGCGGACTCGCCACTGCGGCCGTGATCTCATGGGGTTATGGCATGTGGGCGAATCTTGAGGTTGCGCCTGTCACCTTGCTTATTTGCTCCATCGTTGCAGCCCTGGCCTCCGTGCTGGGTGATCTGACCGAGAGTATGTTTAAGCGTGAAGCAGGTATTAAGGACAGTGGTCACTTAATACCAGGACATGGCGGTATTTTGGATCGTATTGATAGCCTGACGGCTGCGGTACCGGTCTTTGCCTGCCTGTTGTTACTGGTATTCAGGACGCTCTAACGGATGGTCTTATGCTGAGTATTCTCTGGAATCTGGCTGCATTCATCGTTGCACTTGGTGTGCTTATCACCGTGCATGAATTTGGTCATTTCTGGGTTGCACGGCGCTGCGGAGTCCGCGTCGAACGCTTTTCCATTGGCTTTGGAAAAGCGCTTTGGCGGCGTACCGATAAATCAGGTACGGAATACGTCATCGCCCTGATTCCCCTCGGCGGTTACGTCAAAATGCTGGATGAGCGCGCTGAACCGGTCGCACCGGAGCTGCGCCATTACGCTTTCAACAATAAAACGGTTGGACAACGCGCAGCCATCATCGCCGCAGGTCCGATTGCCAACTTCCTTTTTGCTATTTTCGCGTATTGGCTGGTGTTTATCATCGGTGTCCCTGGAGTTCGTCCGGTTGTTGGTGAAATAACACCCAACTCGATTGCCGCACAGGCGCAAATTCAGCCGGGTACGGAACTAAAAGCGGTTGATGGTATCGAAACCCCTGATTGGGATGCCGTGCGATTACAACTGGTATCCAAAATTGGCGATGAACATACGACTCTCAGCGTGGCGCAGTTTGGCAGCAACCAGCGGCAGGACAAAACGCTGGATTTACGCCATTGGGCATTTGAGCCAGACAAAGAGGATCCTGTTTCCAGTTTAGGGATTCGCCCACGCGGTCCGCAGATTGAATCGGTGCTGTCAGAAGTGCAGGTAAACTCCGCTGCAAGTAAGGCGGGTTTGCAAGCTGGCGACAGGATCGTTAAAGTCAATGGTCAGCCGCTGACGCAATGGATGACGTTCGTGACGCTGGTGCGCGATAATCCGGATAAGCCGTTAGCGCTAGATATTGAAAGACAAGGAAGTTCCTTGTCTTTAACGTTAACCCCAGATTCAAAACAGGTTAACGGGAAGGCTGAGGGTTTTGCGGGCGTGGTGCCTAAAGTTATTCCTCTGCCTGATGAGTATAAGACTGTACGCCAGTATGGGCCATTCAGCGCCATCCTCGAAGCCTCGGATAAAACGTGGCAGTTGATGAAGCTGACGGTCAGTATGCTGGGAAAATTGATTACCGGTGATGTAAAACTGAACAACCTCAGTGGGCCGATTTCTATCGCCCAGGGGGCTGGGATGTCAGCGGAATTCGGGGTTATTTATTACCTGATGTTCCTTGCGCTTATCAGCGTGAACTTAGGGATAATCAACCTGTTTCCGTTGCCCGTTCTTGACGGGGGGCATCTGCTGTTCCTGGCGATTGAAAAGCTGAAGGGCGGTCCGGTATCCGAGCGGGTTCAAGACTTTAGTTATCGCATTGGCTCTATCTTGCTGGTGTTGTTAATGGGGCTTGCACTTTTCAATGATTTCTCTCGGTTGTAAGAGAGTGTTAGGAAGAACGCATAATAACGATGGCGATGAAAAAGTTGCTCATAGCGTCGCTGCTGTTTAGCAGCGCCACCGTATACGGTGCTGAAGGGTTCGTAGTGAAGGACATTCATTTCGAAGGCCTACAGCGAGTCGCCGTTGGTGCGGCTCTCCTCAGTATGCCGGTGCGCACAGGCGACACGGTTAATGATGAAGACATCAGTAATACCATTCGTGCTCTGTTCGCCACCGGTAACTTTGAGGATGTCCGCGTCCTGCGCGATGGTGATACCCTTCTGGTTCAGGTAAAAGAACGTCCGACGATTGCCAGCATTACTTTCTCCGGTAACAAATCGGTGAAAGATGACATGCTCAAGCAAAACCTCGAGGCTTCTGGTGTGCGTGTTGGCGAGTCTCTGGATCGCACCACGCTAGCCGATATCGAAAAAGGGCTGGAAGATTTCTACTATAGCGTCGGTAAGTACAGCGCCAGTGTGAAAGCGGTGGTAACGCCGTTGCCGCGTAACCGCGTTGACCTCAAGCTGGTCTTCCAGGAAGGCGTTTCGGCGAAGATCCAACAGATCAATATCGTCGGCAACCATGCTTTCTCGACCGACGAACTGATCTCTCACTTCCAACTGCGTGATGAAGTGCCGTGGTGGAACGTGGTGGGCGATCGTAAATACCAGAAACAGAAACTGGCAGGCGATCTTGAAACCTTGCGCAGTTACTATCTGGATCGCGGTTATGCTCGCTTCAATATCGATTCCACCCAGGTTAGCCTGACGCCGGATAAAAAAGGTATCTACATTACCGTTAACATCACTGAAGGCGATCAATACAAGCTTTCAGGGGTACAGGTGAGCGGTAACCTGGCTGGGCACTCCGCCGAAATTGAGACCCTGACCAAAATCGAGCCAGGCGAACTCTATAACGGCACCAAAGTGACCAAAATGGAAGATGATATCAAGAAGCTTCTGGGTCGCTATGGCTATGCCTATCCGCGCGTACAGTCGCAACCTGAAATCAACGACGCCGACAAAACTGTTAAATTACGCGTAAACGTAGATGCAGGTAACCGTTTCTACGTGCGTAAGATTCGTTTTGAAGGTAACGACACCTCTAAAGATTCCGTTCTGCGTCGCGAAATGCGCCAGATGGAAGGTGCCTGGTTGGGTAGCGATCTGGTCGATCAGGGTAAAGAGCGTCTGAACCGTCTGGGTTACTTTGAAACTGTCGATACCGATACTCAGCGTGTACCGGGTAGCCCGGATCAGGTTGATGTGGTCTATAAGGTTAAAGAGCGTAACACCGGTAGCTTTAACTTCGGCGTTGGTTACGGTACTGAAAGCGGCGTGAGCTTCCAGGCTGGCGTTCAGCAAGATAACTGGTTAGGTACCGGTTATTCAGTCGGCATCAACGGCACCAAAAACGACTATCAGACCTATACTGAGTTGTCTGTCACCAACCCATATTTCACCGTTGATGGGGTGAGCCTTGGTGGTCGCGTTTTCTACAATGACTTTAAAGCGGATGATGCAGACCTGTCCGACTATACCAACAAAAGTTATGGTACTGACGCAACGCTCGGCTTCCCGATCAACGAATACAACACCTTGCGTGCGGGTGTGGGTTATGTGCATAACTCCTTGTCTAACATGGATCCACAGGTTGCAATGCAACGTTATCTGGTTTCAATGGGTAAGGATCCTGACGCTGATAGCTTTAAATCAGACGATTTCACCTTCAACTATGGGTGGACATATAACAAGCTGGACCGTGGGTACCTCCCAACGGAAGGTACGCGTGTCAACCTGAACGGTAAAGTAACCATTCCGGGTTCTGACAACGAATACTACAAAGCGACGTTGGATACCGCGACCTATGTGCCGATCGATGACGATCACAAATGGGTTGTTCTGGGTCGCACGAAGTGGGGCTATGGTGACGGCATCGGCAGCAAAGAGATGCCGTTCTACGAGAACTTCTATGCGGGTGGTTCCAGCACCGTGCGTGGTTTCCAGTCCAACACCATCGGTCCAAAGGCTGTCTATTTACCGGCTAATCGTTATAACAACGATAGCGATTACGATAACGAATGTGACGCCACCAATACTTCACCGTGTAAATCGGATGATGCGGTGGGCGGTAACGCCATGGCTGTCGCCAGCCTGGAATTTATTACCCCGACGCCGTTTATCAGCGACAAGTATGCCAACTCGGTCCGTACCTCGTTCTTCTGGGATATGGGTACCGTTTGGGATACGAACTGGGATTCAGCTAAGTACTCTGGTTATCCGGACTACAGCGATCCGAACAATATCCGTATGTCAGCGGGTATCGCTTTACAATGGATGTCCCCATTGGGGCCGTTGGTTTTCTCCTACGCCCAGCCGTTCAAGAAGTACGATGGAGACAAAGCGGAACAGTTCCAGTTTAACATTGGTAAAACCTGGTAATTGTTCTTCGCAAAGGAATGTAGTGGTAGTGTAGCGATGACTTTAGGCGATCTTGCATGGGATCGCCTGGCCACGCAAAGAACTGTACCTTCGGGTGCAAATGGGATGGTAAGGAGTTAATTGTGAAAAAGTGGTTATTAGCTGCAGGTCTCGGTTTAGCGATGGCAACGTCCGCACAGGCTGCTGACAAAATTGCAATCGTCAACATGGGTAGCTTGTTCCAACAGGTTGCACAGAAGACGGGCGTTTCTGCTACGCTGGAAAACGAGTTCAAAGGCCGTGCCAGCGAACTGCAGCGTATGGAATCTGATCTGCAATCTAAAATGCAGCGTCTGCAATCCATGAAAGCGGGTAGCGATCGTACCAAGCTGGAAAAAGACGTCATGGCTCAGCGTCAGACTTTCTCTCAGAAAGCTCAGGCTTTTGAGCAGGATCGTGCGCGTCGTTCCAACGAAGAACGTGGCAAACTGGTTACTCGTATCCAGACAGCTGTGAAATCTGTTGCTAACAGTCAGAGCATCGATCTGGTTGTTGACGCAAACACCGTTGCATACAACAGCAGCGATGTAAAAGACATCACCGCTGACGTACTGAAACAGGTTAAATAAGTAATGCCTTCAATTCGACTGGCTGATTTAGCAGAGCAGTTGGATGCAGAATTACACGGTGATGGCGATATCGTCATCACCGGCGTAGCGTCCATGCAATCTGCGCAAACTGGCAATATCACGTTCATGGTGAATCCTAAGTACCGTGAACACTTAGGCGTATGCCAGGCCTCTGCCGTTGTGATGACGCAGGACGATCTTCCTTTTGCTAAGAGTGCTGCGCTGGTAGTGAAGAATCCCTACCTGACCTATGCACGTATGGCGCAAATCTTAGATACCACGCCGCAGCCCGCACAAAACATTGCACCGAGTGCAGTGATCGATGCGACGGCGAAGCTGGGTAATAATGTTTCTGTGGGCGCAAATGCGGTCATTGAGTCTGGCGTAGAACTGGGCGATAACGTCGTTATCGGCGCAGGCTGCTTCGTCGGAAAAAATACTAAAATCGGCGCAGGTTCACGCTTGTGGGCGAATGTGACGATTTACCACGACATTCAGATCGGTGAGAATTGCCTGATCCAGTCCAGCACTGTCGTCGGATCTGATGGATTTGGTTACGCGAACGATCGCGGTAACTGGGTGAAGATCCCGCAGCTTGGTCGCGTGATTATCGGCGATCGCGTCGAGATCGGCGCTTGTACCACCATTGACCGTGGTGCGCTGGACGATACTGTGATCGGTAATGGTGTTATCATTGATAACCAGTGCCAGATTGCGCATAACGTTGTGATTGGCGACAATACGGCGGTAGCCGGTGGCGTCATTATGGCGGGTAGCCTGAAGATTGGCCGTTACTGCATGATTGGCGGCGCCAGCGTGATCAATGGGCATATGGAAATATGCGATAAAGTCACGGTTACTGGCATGGGTATGGTGATGCGTCCTATCACCGAACCTGGCGTCTATTCCTCAGGCATTCCGCTACAGCCCAATAAGGTATGGCGTAAAACAGCTGCACTGGTGATGAATATTGATGATATGAGCAAGCGTCTCAAAGCGATTGAGCGCAAGGTTAATCAACAAGACTAAAGCACCGTTTTTGCATGTCTGACTTTTCGGCCTGTCCCATTCATACGATTGCGACAGGCCGTGTTATTATTGCCTTTTAGTATATTTTGACAGGAAGAGTATTTTGACTACTAACACTCATACTCTGCATATTGAAGAGATTTTAGAACTTCTGCCGCACCGTTTTCCGTTTCTGCTGGTTGACCGCGTGCTGGATTTTGAAGAAGGTCGCTTTCTGCGCGCAGTGAAAAATGTATCTGTTAACGAGCCTTTCTTCCAGGGCCACTTCCCGGGTAAACCTATTTTCCCTGGCGTACTGATTCTGGAAGCAATGGCGCAGGCCACTGGTATCCTCGCGTTTAAAAGCGTAGGGAAACTGGAACCAGGTGAACTGTACTATTTTGCGGGTATTGACGAAGCGCGCTTTAAGCGTCCTGTCGTGCCAGGCGATCAGATGATCATGGAAGTGACTTTCGAGAAAACGCGCCGCGGCCTGACCCGTTTTAAAGGGGTTGCGCTGGTCGACGGTAAAGTTGTGTGCGAAGCAACGATGATGTGTGCCCGTAGCCGGGAGGCCTGATACGTGATTGATAAATCCGCCTTTATTCACCCAACTGCCATTGTGGAAGAAGGCGCCAGCATTGGCGCTAACGCTCACATTGGCCCATTTTGTATTGTTGGACCCCATGTTGAAATTGGTGAGGGTACCGTACTGAAGTCTCACGTTGTCGTGAATGGCCATACAAAAATTGGTCGCGATAACGAAATCTATCAGTTTGCCTCCATCGGTGAAGTTAACCAGGATCTGAAATATGCTGGCGAACCGACCCGCGTGGAAATTGGCGATCGCAACCGCATCCGCGAAAGCGTCACCATTCATCGTGGCACAGTGCAGGGCGGTGGAGTGACGAAGGTGGGCAGCGATAACTTACTGATGATTAATGCGCACGTCGCGCATGATTGTACGGTAGGCAACCGCTGTATTCTGGCGAATAACGCCACGCTTGCCGGGCATGTATCGCTGGATGATTTTGTTATCATCGGCGGCATGACTGCGGTGCATCAGTTCTGCATCATCGGCGCGCATGTGATGGTTGGCGGCTGTTCTGGCGTTGCTCAGGACGTGCCTCCATACGTTATCGCCCAGGGCAACCACGCAACGCCATTTGGCGTCAATATCGAAGGTCTGAAGCGTCGTGGGTTCACCCGCGAAGCGATTACCGCGATTCGTAATGCCTACAAAGCGTTGTACCGTAGTGGTAAAACGCTGGAAGAAGTGAAACCGGAAATCGCGGAACTGGCGAAACAATACCCTGAAGTTCAGGCTTTCAGCGACTTCTTTGAGCGCTCAACGCGTGGTCTGATTCGTTAATGACTGAGCAGCGTCCTTTAACGATTGCCCTCGTCGCCGGAGAAACCTCCGGCGATATTCTTGGTGCAGGGTTAATCCGTGCACTCAAGGCTCGCGTTCCCAATGCGCGTTTTGTTGGCGTGGCGGGTCCGCTGATGCAGGCCGAAGGCTGTGAAGCCTGGTACGAAATGGAAGAGCTGGCGGTAATGGGCATTGTTGAAGTGCTCGGACGCCTGCGCCGTTTACTGCAAATACGCGCCGATCTCACTCGCCGATTTACCGACTTAAAGCCGGATGTTTTCGTCGGTATTGATGCGCCTGATTTCAATATTACCCTCGAAGGGAATTTGAAAAAGCAGGGCATTAAAACCATTCATTACGTCAGCCCCTCTGTGTGGGCCTGGCGACAGAAACGCGTTTTCAAAATAGGCAGATCCACCAATATGGTGCTGGCCTTTCTGCCTTTCGAAAAAGCGTTTTATGACAAATTTAACGTCCCGTGCCGCTTTATCGGTCATACCATGGCAGATGCCATGCCGTTGGACCCGGATAAAAACGCGGCTCGCGATGTTCTGGGTATTCCCCATGACGCTCACTGCCTGGCGCTATTGCCAGGAAGCCGTGGCGCAGAAGTGGAGATGCTCAGCGCCGATTTTCTGAAAACGGCGCAGTTGTTACGCCAGCATTATCCAGATCTCGAAGTGGTAGTGCCGTTGGTGAATGCCAAACGTCGCGAGCAGTTTGAGCGCATTAAAGCTGAAGTTGCGCCGGAGCTTTCCGTACATCTGCTTAATGGGATGGGACGTGAAGCGATGGTTGCCAGCGATGCTGCACTGCTGGCTTCCGGCACCGCTGCGCTGGAATGTATGCTGGCAAAATGCCCGATGGTGGTTGGCTATCGTATGAAACCTTTCACCTTTTGGCTGGCGAAGCGTCTGGTGAAGACCGATTACGTTTCGCTACCTAACCTGCTGGCGGGAAGAGAACTGGTTAAAGAGCTGTTGCAGGAAGAGTGCGAACCGCAGGCGCTGTCGCAAGCGCTGTTGCCGTTGCTGGCGAATGGCAAAACCAGCCATGCAATGCACGACACATTCCGTGAACTGCATCAGCAGATCCGTTGCAACGCTGATGAGCAGGCGGCGGATGCGGTCCTGGAGTTAGCGCAATGATTGAATTTGTATATCCGCATACGCATTTAGTGGCGGGTGTAGATGAAGTTGGACGTGGTCCTTTAGTCGGCGCGGTCGTCACTGCCGCCGTCATTCTGGATCCGGCTCGCCCTATTATCGGTCTTAACGACTCAAAAAAACTGTCGGAAAAACGTCGCCTGGCGCTATTCGATGAGATTAAAGAAAAAGCGTTAAGCTGGAGCCTGGGGCGTGCGGAACCACATGAAATCGACGAGTTGAATATTTTACATGCCACTATGCTGGCCATGCAGCGTGCGGTTGCGGGTCTGCATATAGCGCCGGAATACGTACTGATCGACGGCAATCGTTGCCCGGCATTACCGGTGCCATCGCTGGCGGTGGTAAAAGGTGATAGCCGTGTGGCGGAGATTAGCGCGGCGTCGATACTGGCAAAAGTCACTCGTGATGCTGAAATGGCGGCCCTGGATACGGTGTTCCCGCAGTATGGCTTTGCACAGCACAAAGGCTATCCAACCGCTTTTCATCTGGAAAAGTTGGCAATGCATGGCGCAACAGAGCACCATCGCCGTAGTTTTGGCCCCGTCAAACGCGCACTGGGACTCACGTCCTGATTCTTGTGTCGAAGGAATCTGAAGATGTCTGAACCTCGTTTCGTCCACCTGCGGGTGCACAGCGACTACTCCATGATCGATGGGCTGGCGAAAACCGGGCCGCTAGTGAAAAAGGCGGCCGCGTTAGGCATGCCTGCGCTGGCGATCACCGATTTTACCAACCTGTGTGGTCTGGTGAAGTTTTACGGAGCGGGTCACGGTGCGGGTATCAAGCCGATAGTTGGCGCAGATTTTCATGTCCGTAGCGAACTGCTGGGCGATGAACTCACGCAGCTCACCGTGCTGGCCGCAAACAATACCGGCTATCAGAACCTGACGTTGTTGATATCGAAAGCCTATCAGCGTGGTTATGGCGCAGAAGGGCCGGTCATCGACCGGGATTGGTTGGCCGAGTTAAAAGAAGGTTTGATTTTGCTCTCCGGCGGCCGCATGGGCGACGTCGGGCGCAGCCTGCTGCGCGGTAATAGCGCACTGGTTGATGAGTGCGTAGCGTTTTACGAAGAACATTTTCCAAATTGTTATTTCCTCGAGCTTATCCGCACCGGCAGGCAAGATGAAGAAAATTATCTGCATGCAGCGGTAGAACTGGCGGAAAGGCGTGGTCTTCCGGTGGTGGCGACCAACGATGTTCGTTTCCTTGAAACCGGTGATTTTGACGCGCATGAAATCCGCGTGGCAATCCATGACGGGTTCACCCTTGACGACCCGAAACGCCCGCGAAATTATTCGCCGCAGCAGTACATGCGTAGCGAAGATGAGATGTGCGAGCTGTTTTCCGATATTCCGGAAGCGCTGCAAAACACCGTTGAGATAGCTAAGCGCTGTAACGTGACGGTACGTCTGGGTGAGTATTTCCTGCCACAGTTCCCGACCGGTGATATGACCACCGAGGATTTCCTCGTGGCGAAATCGCGCGAAGGTCTGGAAGAGCGTCTGGCGTTTTTGTTCCCGGACCCTGAAGTTCGCGCCCAGAAGCGCCCGCCTTATGACGAACGTCTGGAAGTTGAACTGAAAGTTATCAACCAGATGGGATTTCCTGGCTACTTCCTGATCGTTATGGAATTTATCCAGTGGTCGAAAGATAACGGCGTACCGGTAGGTCCAGGACGCGGTTCCGGTGCGGGCTCGCTTGTCGCCTATGCGCTGAAAATTACCGACCTGGATCCGCTGGAATTTGACCTGCTGTTCGAACGTTTCCTGAACCCGGAACGTGTCTCAATGCCCGACTTCGACGTTGACTTCTGTATGGAGAAACGCGACCGGGTAATTGAACACGTGGCGGAAATGTACGGTCGTGATGCGGTTTCGCAGATTATTACCTTCGGCACGATGGCGGCCAAAGCGGTTATCCGCGACGTGGGGCGCGTGCTGGGACACCCGTACGGCTTCGTGGACCGTATTTCGAAACTGGTGCCGCCCGATCCGGGCATGACGCTGGCAAAAGCCTTTGAAGCCGAACCCCAACTGCCGGAAATCTATGAGGCAGATGAAGAGGTTAAAGCGCTGATCGATATGGCGCGTAAGCTGGAAGGTGTCACGCGTAACGCCGGTAAACACGCCGGTGGTGTAGTTATCGCGCCGACCAAAATTACCGATTTTGCGCCGCTGTACTGCGATGAACAGGGGCTGCACCCGGTTACTCAGTTTGATAAGAACGACGTGGAATATGCCGGCCTTGTGAAGTTCGACTTCCTCGGCCTGCGTACGCTCACCATCATCAACTGGGCGCTGGAAATGATTAACGCGCGCCGTGAAAAGAACGGCGAGCCGCCGCTGGATATCGCCGCTATCCCGCTGGATGACAAGAAAAGCTTCGACATGCTGCAACGCTCGGAGACCACGGCGGTCTTCCAGCTTGAATCCCGCGGCATGAAAGATCTTATCAAACGTCTGCAGCCTGACTGCTTCGAAGATATGATCGCCCTGGTGGCCCTGTTCCGTCCAGGTCCGCTACAGTCGGGGATGGTAGATAACTTTATCGACCGTAAGCATGGTCGCGAAGAGATTTCCTACCCGGACGTACAATGGCAGCATGAGTGTCTGAAACCGGTACTGGAGCCGACCTACGGCATTATCCTGTATCAGGAACAGGTTATGCAGATTGCCCAGGAGCTGTCCGGATATACCCTTGGCGGTGCGGACATGTTGCGTCGTGCGATGGGTAAGAAAAAGCCGGAAGAGATGGCTAAGCAGCGCGGCACCTTTGAAGAAGGGGCGAAAAAGCGCGGCGTCGACGGCGAACTGGCGATGAAAATCTTTGACCTGGTGGAGAAATTCGCCGGTTACGGATTTAACAAATCGCACTCCGCTGCCTATGCGCTGGTCTCTTACCAGACGCTATGGCTGAAGGCACATTACCCCGCCGAGTTTATGGCGGCGGTAATGACCGCCGATATGGATAACACCGAGAAAGTGGTCGGGCTGGTGGATGAATGCTGGCGTATGGGGCTCAAAATCCTGCCGCCGGATATCAACTCCGGGCTTTATCATTTTCACGTGAATGATGATGGCGAAATTGTCTATGGCATCGGCGCGATAAAAGGCGTGGGTGAAGGGCCAATTGAAGCTATTATTGAGGCGCGCAACGAAGGCGGTTACTTCCGCGAGCTGTTTGATCTCTGTGCGCGCACGGACATCAAAAAACTCAACCGCCGGGTGCTGGAAAAGTTAATCATGTCCGGGGCGTTTGACCGCCTTGGCCCGCATCGTGCGGCGCTGATGAATTCGCTCAACGATGCGCTAAAAGCCGCCGATCAGCATGCGAAAGCCGAGGCAACGGGTCAGGCGGACATGTTTGGCGTGCTGGCTGAAGAGCCGGAACAAATTGAACAGTCTTATGCTAACTGTACACCGTGGCCGGAGCAGGTGGTATTAGAAGGGGAACGTGAAACGTTAGGGCTTTACCTGACGGGACACCCCATCAACCAGTATTTAAAAGAAATTGAGCGCTATGTTGGAGGCCACAGGCTGAAAGACATGCATCCGACAGAACGTGGTAAAGTCACCACGGCTGCGGGGCTCGTCATTGCTGCGCGGGTAATGGTCACCAAGCGCGGCAATCGTATCGGCATCTGTACCCTGGATGACCGTTCCGGGCGTCTGGAAGTTATGTTGTTTACCGATGCTCTGGATAAATACCAGCAATTGCTGGAAAAAGACCGCATACTTATCGTCAGCGGACAGGTCAGCTTTGATGACTTCAGCGGCGGGCTTAAAATGATGGCCCGTGAAGTCATGGATATTGACGAAGCCCGGGAAAAATATGCTCGCGGGCTTGCTATCTCGCTGACGGACAGGCAAATTGATGACCAGCTTTTAAACCGACTCCGTCAGTCTCTGGAACCCCACCGCTCGGGGACAATTCCAGTACATCTCTACTATCAGAGGGCGGATGCACGTGCGCGATTGCGTTTTGGCGCAACGTGGCGTGTCTCTCCGAGCGATCGTTTGCTAAACGATCTCCGTGGCCTTATTGGTTCGGAGCAGGTGGAACTGGAGTTTGACTAATACAGGAATACTATGAGTCTGAATTTCCTTGATTTTGAACAGCCGATTGCAGAGCTGGAAGCAAAAATCGATTCTCTGACTGCGGTTAGCCGTCAGGATGAGAAACTGGATATTAACATCGATGAAGAAGTGCATCGTCTGCGTGAAAAAAGCGTAGAGCTGACGCGTAAAATCTTCGCCGATCTTGGCGCATGGCAGGTAGCCCAGTTGGCGCGCCATCCACAGCGTCCGTACACCCTGGATTATGTCCGCCTGGCATTTGATGAATTTGATGAGCTGGCGGGCGATCGTGCCTATGCGGATGATAAAGCTATTGTCGGCGGCATCGCGCGTCTGGATGGTCGTCCGGTGATGATCATTGGTCATCAGAAAGGCCGTGAGACCAAAGAAAAAATTCGTCGTAATTTCGGCATGCCGGCACCGGAAGGCTATCGCAAAGCGCTGCGTCTGATGGAAATGGCCGAGCGTTTCAATATGCCGATCATTACCTTCATCGACACCCCAGGGGCTTATCCGGGCGTGGGCGCGGAAGAACGTGGTCAGTCTGAAGCGATTGCGCGCAACCTGCGTGAAATGTCGCGTCTGAGCGTACCGGTAATCTGCACCGTTATTGGTGAAGGTGGTTCCGGCGGCGCGCTGGCGATCGGCGTAGGCGATAAAGTGAATATGCTGCAATACAGCACCTATTCCGTTATCTCCCCGGAAGGTTGTGCCTCCATTCTGTGGAAAAGCGCCGACAAAGCGCCGCTGGCCGCAGAAGCGATGGGGATTATCGCGCCGCGTCTGAAAGAGCTGAAGCTTATCGACTCTATCATCCCGGAACCGCTGGGCGGCGCGCACCGCAACCCGGAAGTGATGGCTGCGTCCCTGAAAGCACAGTTGCTGGCCGATCTCGCCGACCTCGACGTGTTAAGCAAAGATGATTTGAAAAACCGTCGTTACCAGCGTCTGATGAGCTACGGTTACGCGTAAACTGCATTAATTCTGAAAAGGGCCACAACGCTGTGGCCCTTTTTTTTACCTGTGGTTTCACCAGGCTATGATTAACTAAGGTTTTTCCAGGAGGAACGCATGAATATCATTGCCATCATGGGACCGCATGGCGTCTTTTATAAAGATGAGCCCATCAAGGAACTTGAGCGTGCGCTGCAACAGCAGGGGTTTCAGATTATATGGCCGCAGAATAGCGTCGACCTGCTTAAGTTTATCGAACATAACCCACGAATTTGCGGTGTCATTTTTGACTGGGATGAATACAGTCTGGATCTGTGCAGTGACATCAACCAGCTCAACGAGTATCTCCCGCTCTACGCCTTTATTAATACCCATTCGACGATGGATGTCAGCGCGCACGACCTGCGCATGGCGCTGTGGTTTTTTGAGTATGCGCTGGGCCAGTCTGAAGATATTGCAACCCGCATCCGTCAGTACACCAGCGAATACCTCGATAACATCACGCCTCCTTTCACCAAGGCGCTGTTTACCTATGTGAAGGAAGGAAAGTACACCTTCTGCACACCCGGACATATGGCGGGAACGGCGTATCAGAAAAGCCCGGTAGGCTGCCTGTTCTATGATTTCTTTGGCGGCAATACGCTGAAGGCCGACGTGTCTATTTCCGTGACTGAACTCGGATCGCTGCTGGATCATACCGGCCCGCATCTGGAAGCGGAGGAGTATATCGCGCGCACCTTTGGCGCCGAGCAGAGCTATATGGTGACCAACGGCACCTCGACGTCGAACAAGATTGTCGGCATGTATGCCGCGCCTTCAGGCAGTACGCTACTGATTGATCGCAACTGTCATAAGTCGCTGGCGCATTTGCTCATGATGAGCGATGTGGTGCCAATCTGGCTGAAGCCTACGCGCAATGCGCTGGGGATCCTCGGCGGTATACCTCGTCGGGAATTCACCCGCGCAAGCATTGAACGCAAGGTAGAAGAGACCCCTCAGGCACTATGGCCGGTACACGCGGTGATCACCAATTCCACCTATGACGGCCTGTTGTATAACACCAACTGGATCAAGCAAACCCTGGATGTGCCCTCCATTCATTTTGATTCTGCCTGGGTGCCGTATACCCATTTTCACCCGATCTATCAGGGGAAAAGTGGGATGAGCGGCGAACGGGTGCCAGGGAAAGTGATTTTTGAAACCCAGTCAACCCACAAGATGCTGGCGGCACTATCACAGGCTTCTCTGATCCACATTAAGGGCGACTACGACGAAGAGACGTTCAACGAAGCCTTTATGATGCACACTTCCACTTCCCCGAGCTACCCGATTGTTGCGTCGATAGAAACGGCGGCGGCAATGCTGCGTGGCAATTCAGGCAAGCGGTTGATCAATCGTTCGGTGGAGCGGGCGCTGCATTTCCGTAAAGAAGTGCAGCGGCTACGCGAAGAGTCGGATGGCTGGTTCTTTGATATCTGGCAGCCGGAAAGGGTAGATGAAGCGGAGTGCTGGCCGGTAGCGCCTGATGAAGACTGGCATGGATTTGTTGATGCCGACGCCGACCATATGTTCCTCGACCCGGTGAAGGTCACCATTCTTACGCCGGGAATGGATGAACAGGGAAATATGAGTGAAGAGGGGATCCCTGCGGCGCTGGTGGCGAAATTCCTTGATGAGCGCGGCGTCGTTGTCGAGAAAACGGGACCGTATAATCTGTTGTTCCTTTTCAGTATTGGCATTGATAAAACCCGGGCGATGGGGCTACTGCGCGGCCTGACGGAATTTAAACGCTCGTACGATCTGAATTTACGCGTGAAAAATATGCTGCCGGATCTGTATGCCGAGGATCCCGATTTCTATCGTAATATGCGTATTCAGGATCTGGCGCAGGGGATCCATAAGCTGATCCGCCAGCACGATCTCTCCGGGCTGATGCTGCGGGCATTTGATACCTTACCGGAAATGAAAATGACCCCGCACCAGGCCTGGCAGCGGCAGATCAAAGGTGAGGTCGAAACGGTGGCGCTCGATCAACTGGTGGGGCGCATTTCTGCCAATATGATTCTGCCTTATCCTCCCGGTGTGCCGCTCTTGATGCCCGGGGAAATGATCACGGCCAAAAGTCGGGCTGTACTCGATTTTCTGCTGATGTTGTGTTCAGTGGGCCATCACTATCCTGGATTTGAAACCGATATCCATGGCGCTAAACTGGGTGAAGATGGCGTGTATCGCGTGCGAGTCCTAAAAATGGCATGACGACTTGCGTGAACCCATTACGCACGAGTAACGTGCTGGCAGAAAAACGAAAGAGGCGATGACGCTATGCTGGGATTAAAACAGGTTCACCATATTGCCATTATTGCGACGGACTACGCGGCGAGTAAGGCATTTTACTGTGATGTGCTGGGCTTTACGCTAATCAGCGAAGCCTACCGGGAAGAACGTGACTCGTGGAAGGGGGATCTGGCATTGAACGGTCAGTATGTGATTGAGCTTTTTTCTTTTCCATTTCCGCCTTGCCGTCCGAGCCGACCGGAAGCCTGCGGTTTACGCCATCTGGCGTTCAGTGTAGATGACGTGGAAAAAGCGATCGCGTATCTGGAAGCTCACCACGTGAAGTGCGAATCCGTGCGTATCGATCCGTTTACCGGCAAACGCTTTACGTTTTTTAACGATCCGGACGGATTACCGCTCGAACTGTACGAGCTGTAAGTCTTATCATTGTGGCATTAGTCCGGCAATGTGCCGGGCAATGCCATTGTAAGTAACCATCATGACGACACTCACGCTGAACACTTCACTGCTAAATTCTCAATCGATTCTGGTCGCCTTTAGCGGCGGGCTGGACTCCACCGTGCTGCTGCATCAGCTGGTACTGTGGCGAGCGCAAAATCCTGAGGTTGCCTTGCGCGCAATCCATATTCATCACGGATTAAGCCCGCAGGCAGACAGTTGGGTACAACACTGTGAGTCGGTATGCGCACAGTGGCAGGTGCCGCTGGTGGTTGAACGGGTCCATCTTGAGGATGATGGTCTGGGCATCGAAGCTCAGGCGCGACGCGCGCGCTATCAGGCATTTGCGCAGACCTTACTACCGGGTGAAGTGCTGATGACCGCCCAGCATCTCGACGACCAGTGTGAAACCTTTCTACTGGCGCTTAAGCGCGGCAGTGGTCCTGCCGGGCTTTCCGCCATGGGCGAAAGCTCACCATTTGCCGGAACCCAACTGATTCGACCGCTGCTGGCGCAAACGCGAGAGGCGCTTGAAGCATGGGCGCGACAGCATGAATTATGCTGGATCGAAGATGAAAGTAATCAGGATGATGCCTACGATCGCAATTTTCTCAGATTGCGCGTTACCCCGTTGCTCCAACAACGATGGCCGCACTTCGCGCAAGCCGCAGCCCGTAGCGCCGCGCTGTGCGCCGAGCAGGAGAGTTTACTGGATGAACTGCTGGCCAATGATTTAGCCGACTGCGTGACTGCCCAAGGCACACTGTTACTGGCACCGTTAATGATGATGAGTGGCGTGCGGCGTGCCGCTCTGCTTCGTCGCTGGTTGGCGGGGGTAAATGCACCGATGCCTTCCCGGGACGGGCTGGAACGTATCTGGCAGGAAGTGGCGTTGGCGCGAGAAGATGCTTCCCCCTGTTTTCGTCTGGGAGAATATGAGGTCCGTCGCTATCAGTCACAGCTATGGTGGGTTAAATCGGTCGACGGGCAAAGCGAAACCGTCATCCCGTGGTCATGTCGGGAAACGCCGTTGACGCTGCCAGCCGGGTTAGGCTCGGTGCAGCTAATCTCGGCTGGCGAATTGCGCATGCCGCAAGCAGGTGAAGCCGTCAGTATTCGTTTTAAAGCGCCAGGCGTATTGCATATTGTCGGGCGTAACGGTGGACGTAAATTAAAGAAAATCTGGCAGGAGCAGGGGATCCCGCCCTGGCGACGAGATACCACGCCGTTGTTGTTTTACGGTGAAACGTTGATTGCGGCTGCGGGTGTTTTTGTGACGCGTGAGGGTGCGGCGGTAGATGAAGAAGGTATGAGTCTGATTTGGCATACCTGATGGCGGTGCGATTATCAGGCCTGGTCATTTAGGCCTGATAAGGTGCAAGAAAAGTTAAGATTCGCTGACGACCACGGTACCGATTTGCGGGTGGCTGAAGCTGGCAATTTTATCGAGACGAAGCTCCCGGATTTCACCTGCGACATCTGCGACCAGATACTCCACGTTTTTGCGTGAAACCAGGTCATTCGCTTTCGCCTGCAAAACTTCGCCATCTTTTAGCGCCAGCGTCAGTAACAAATGGTTCTGGCAGGCGAGTTCAAGATTGTCGTAATCATCACAATTGATGGGTTGATACGTTTCATTCATTGACATAATCGCTCACCAGTAAGTTGGCGGCAGCATAGGCCGCTTTTTCCCTGACCGACTCTGGAAGGGCGCTGTCTGCCGCCACTTCATTAAGCACCTTCAATACGCAACCCAGCGCATCCGGGATATACCCTAAGTCTCCGCTGGCGATTTCCGCGTACCGCTTGCGTATTAACTCACAATATTTTTCCACATGCCCTCCTGTCAGCACTCTGACTTAACCGTGGATGCAAGTCTAAGCCTACGAAGATAAACTCTGTTTAGCAAGGTGACTATACCATACTCATTCAAGCAATATCAGCGCCTTGATTGAGGAGCTGTTAGCAGCCTTTTGCCGCGGTTTTCGCTACAATGAGCGCCTGATTCGAAAGGAGTTCTCTCATGGCGCTTAAAGCGACAATTTATAAAGCCGTCGTCAACGTAGCGGATCTCGACCGCAACCAGTTCCTTGACGCGGCCTTGACGCTGGCGCGTCATCCCTCTGAAACCCAGGAGCGCATGATGCTGCGCCTGCTGGCCTGGATTAAATATGCCGATGAACGGCTGCAGTTCACGCGTGGCCTGAGTGCTGAAGACGAGCCTGAAGCATGGCTGCGTAACGATCATCTGGGCATCGATCTCTGGATTGAACTGGGACTGCCGGATGAGCGTCGTATTAAAAAAGCCTGTACCCAGTCTGGTGAGGTTGCTCTGTTTACTTACAACAGCCGTGCGGCCCAGATCTGGTGGCAGCAAAATCAGAACAAGTGTGCGCAGTTTAAAAACCTCACCGTGTGGTATCTGGATGATGAACAACTGGCGCAACTGAGTGATTTTGCTGGTCGTACAATGGCGCTGCAGGCAACTATCCAGGATGGCGCCATCTGGCTGTCTGATTCTCAGAACAATCTGGAAATTCATCTGACCGCGTGGCAGCCGCGTTCATGATTGTTATCTCCCGGAACGTCTCTATCCCTGACAGTGAGCTGGAAATCACGGCGATTCGGGCACAGGGCGCGGGCGGTCAGCACGTTAACAAGACCTCCACGGCTATCCATTTGCGCTTTGACATTCGGGCCTCAGGCCTGCCAGAGTATTACAAGGAACGTCTGCTGGCCGCCAGCCATCATCTGATTAGCAGCGATGGCGTTATTATCATTAAGGCGCAGGAATACCGTAGCCAGGAGCTAAATCGGGAAGCGGCAATCTCCCGACTGGTGGCGGTGATAAAAGAATTAACCGCGGTGCAAAAAAGCCGACAGGCAACACGTCCTACGCGCGCCTCGAAAGAGCGCAGGTTGTCATCGAAGGCGCAAAAATCCACAGTGAAAGCACTGCGTGGGAGAGTTCGTCGAACGCAAGACTGACGAGCGGGAATAAAAAATTATAAGGAATTCATAGTGAAAACAGCAATATTGTCCGTGGTCGCTGCATGCACGCTTTTTTCCTTGATCGGCTGTAACAACCGTACTGAAGTCGATGTACTACAGCCGACGCGGGCGGCAGAATTAAAACCGATGCAGCAAAGCTGGCGTGGCATTTTGCCTTGCGCGGACTGCGAAGGAATTGAAACCTCTCTGTTCCTGGAAAAAGACGGCACATGGGTGATGAACGAACGCTATCAGGGCGTGCGGGATGAACCGTCCTCCTTTGCCTCTTATGGTACATGGGCGCGCACTGCCGATAAGCTGGTGCTGACTGACAGCAAAGGTGAAAAGTCGTACTACCGGGCAAAAGGTGAAGCGCTGGAGATGCTGGATCGTGAAGGTAACCCGATTGAGTCACAGTTCAACTACACGCTTGAGCCAGTTTCCGCGAGCTTACCGGTGACGCCAATGCCGATGCGGGGGATGTACTTCTATATGGCTGACGCGGCAACCTTCACTGATTGTGCGACGGGTAAAAGAGTCTCTGTCGCGAACAATGCACAACTGGAGCGAGATTATCTGACTGCGCGTGGTGCAACGGATAAGGCAGTTCTGCTTACTGTGGAAGGGCACTTCACGATGGAAGAAAATCCTGATACGGGCACGCCAGTGAAAACCTTAAGAGCGGATAAAGAAATTAAGTTTATCCCTGGCCAGAGTTGCAATGATTAATCTGCAGCTTATAAAAACTGTCCGGCGATCGCCGGACAGTTTTTCCTTATCGGATTAATCCAACAAAACGGCTGGTTTTGATATAAATCCCTAACTTCAGGTGGCCGATATACTGTAGCTGCGTTTCAGACTTAAAAGCGGAAATGTCACCTTCGCGCATATGCATCAGGTCGGAAGGGCTAATCCAACCCGGCTGCGCCATTGTTAGCGGATGCCCGGCTGTGGCAAACGCATCGGTTACAAATTCGGAGCAAAACCACGCCTTCTTTTCTCCTTCACTGGTATTGTTCAACTGTGCTTTTGCCAGCCCGCTGACGCATTGCTGGCGAAAATCCTCTGAGAAAGGATTCAATGAACATATTTGCCGGGTCACCATAAACGGAATAAATTCGACGATGCCGCGGTAGTTATAGCCGCTATCTTTGATTTTATAAGCGAATGTTTTGATTTCTTCGGCCTGCTGCGGTGTGAGGTTGGGGACCCGCAGAGCAAAAAGCTTATCGCTGTGATTTTCAGCCTTTTTAAGCGAAATGATTTGTACTCCCGCCCCGGTCGCTTCGGCAACTTCATTATCGCCAAGGTAAACGGCGACATGGCTGACAGAAGAGGTGCTGAACGCGCGAATACCAAATGAGGTCACCCCAAGACTGGAGGAGAACAGCAGGTCGCCCGGCCTGAGGTCGGTATCCGTAATTTCATGCAGCGCTTGATCGGTAAATGAACTTTGATGCTGGAGTTTTACCTCCCATTTCTTTGCCTGGGCATCAACAGCGGTTGCTGATGAATTTTGCTGACTGACGTCAATCGTGCAGGCTGAAAGCAGAAGAACGAAGGGGAGGAGCAGGCGGTAATACGCCGTTGGTTTAGCCATTTTATACAATCCATGTAAAAAAGGCCCTGATCCTCAGGGCCTTGTGCTGGTATTAGCCTTTAATAGCTTTGACCAGGTAGTCGACGATGTCGCCGGTTTTAATCAGCTCTTTCTCGCCGTTACGACGGTATTTGTATTCGATATCGTCGTTGTCGAGGTTACGGTCGCCCAGCACGATGGTATGCGGAATACCGATGAGCTCCATATCAGCAAACATCACGCCTGGACGCTCTTTACGATCGTCCATCAGCACTTCAATACCCTGCGCGCGCAGCTCCGCGTACAGCTTTTCAGCCAGCTCCTGCACACGGTAGGATTTGTGCATGTTCATCGGCAGAATAGCAACCTGGAACGGGGCAATGGCGTCTGGCCATACAATGCCGCGATCGTCGTAGTTCTGTTCAATCGCAGCAGCCACAACGCGAGTGACCCCGATACCGTAGCAGCCCATGGTCAGCGTCTGGTTACGACCATCTTCTCCCTGAACGGCGGCTTTCATCGCTTCAGAGTACTTGGTACCCAACTGGAAGATGTGGCCCACTTCGATACCGCGTTTGATCATCAGCGTACCTTTGCCATCCGGGCTTGGATCGCCGGCGACCACGTTACGAATGTCAGCCACTTCCGGGGTGGCCACGTCACGATCCCAGTTGATACCGAAATAGTGTTTACCATCGATGTTGGCACCGGCAGCAAAATCGCTCATTACCGCAACGGTACGGTCGATAACCACCGGAATCGGCATGTTCACCGGACCCAGAGATCCAGGACCTGCTTTAACCAGCGCACGAATCTCTTCTTCGGTGGCGAAGGTCAGCGGGCTGGCAACCTGCGGCAGTTTTTCCGCCTTGACTTCGTTCAGCTCGTGATCGCCACGAACCAGCAGCGCAACCAGCGGGTAGCTGCTGCCTTCAACCGCTTTCACCAGCAGGGTTTTCACGGTTTTCTCGATAGGCAGGTTGAATTGTTCAACCAGCTCGGCGATGGTTTTAGCGTTCGGCGTATCAACCAGCGTCATTTCCTGCGTTGCAGCGGCGCGCGGTTCTTTCGGTGCAACAGCTTCGGCAAACTCGATGTTTGCCGCATAGTCGGAAGAGTCAGAGAAGATCACATCGTCTTCACCGCTCTGCGCCAGCACCTGGAATTCGTGAGAGGCGCTGCCGCCGATAGAACCGGTATCCGCTTGTACCGCACGGAAATCCAGCCCCATACGGCTGAAGATTTTGCTGTACGCAGCGTACATCGCGTCGTAGGTTTCCTGCAGAGATTCCTGAGAGGTGTGGAAAGAGTAGGCATCTTTCATCAGGAATTCGCGGGAACGCATCACGCCGAAGCGCGGACGTACTTCGTCACGGAATTTGGTCTGGATCTGATAGAAGTTCAGCGGCAGCTGTTTGTAAGAGCTTAGCTCATTACGGATCAGGTCGGTGATCACTTCTTCATGCGTTGGGCCGAGTACGAACGAACGATCGCCACGGTCAGCAATACGCAGCAGTTCCGGGCCGTATTGTTCCCAACGGCCGCTCTCTTCCCACAGTTCAGAAGGCTGAACGACCGGCATCAACACCTCGATCGCACCGGCGTTGTTCATCTCTTCACGCACGATGTTTTCGACTTTTTTCAGGACGCGCACGCCGGTCGGCAGCCAGGTATATAACCCGGAGGCCAGCTTGCGGATCATCCCGGCGCGCAGCATCAGCTGGTGGCTGATGACCTCGGCGTCGGCAGGTGTCTCCTTCAGAGTGGAGAGCAGATATTGGCTAGTACGCATGTTGTTACGGTTCCAGTTGAACGATCGAACAGGCTCAAAATGAGCCTGGCACAAAACAAAAGTGGTTTAGTTTACCAGCGAGAAGGGGATGTCAAAAGAGTACGCGATGCAAATTAGCGGGCTTCCAGAGCAAAGACCTCAAATCCTGACGGCGTCACGCGCCAGCGGACGTTAAAGTCCAGCAACCAGACGGCATAGGTTTTGCCTTCTTCCTCGTTTTTACGGTAGGCAGGACGCGGATCCTGCGCCAGCACTTCGGCAATAAACTGACGAAGATGCGGGTAATGCTGTTCGAGCTTTGGGAGTTGCTCAGCGAGCTCTTCACTGAACGTCACGTCTACACTGGCCTGCGGCGCGTCCTGAGCATAGCTGGCGCGAGCATCAGGCAGCGATTCGGCAAACGGCAGATACGGTTTTATATCCACTACCGGCGTGCCATCAACAAGATCCAGCCCGCCGAGCTCAAGGATTACGTGCTCTTTATGGCAACGGATGCCCCGCAGCTCAACCAACGACATGCCAACAGGGTTCGGACGAAACGTTGAACGCGTGGCAAAGACGCCCATTCTGGCATTGCCGCCAAGACGGGGAGGGCGCACGGTTGGACGCCATCCACCTTCCATTGTCTGGTGAAAAACAAAAATCACCCACAAATGGCTGAAGGCTTCCAGGCCGCGAACGGCATCGGCCTGGTTATAAGGTGCGAGCAAATGCAGTTCACCGTTGGCACTTTTCACCAGACCCGGCTGGCGTGGAACGGCGAACTTTTCTTTATAAGGTGAGCGGATAACGCCTATTTGCTCGAACTGAAAATGGCTCATTTCGCCGAAATGTTCAGTGCAGAACCGATGCAAACCGCCTGGCGATAGCAACCCGGCGTTCCGCTGGTTACTTCGCAACTGTGCAGCAATACCGCATTTGCTTTCATTTTAGATGCGTTAATCTGCATGCGTTTGCGTGCGGTTGGAATGCTCGGCGGAGAATCCTGGTTGGATGCCTGGCAGGATTCGCCGCTGACTTCGCCGAGATCGCGGAACGGTTTGCCAACTAAATCTTCAGCGTTAGTAATGATTCTTACTGGCGCCGCGCGCGGTGCTTTGGGTTTTTCCGGCTCCGCTTTAGGCGGGGTAGCGGTGCTTTGAACGGGTTCAACAGGGGATCTGCTTAACATAGAACAGCCGCTCAGCATGAGTGCTACTAAACAGATCGGTAAAGCACGCATAATATTTCCTCAATGAATGATCTAAACGTCAGATATTGAATCAGGTGCTTGCATAAATGACAAGACGGGCAAGCGCCCGTCCTGATGATATTACAGATTCTGGAAACAGCCTAAAATTACCAGCCCTTAACAGCACCGCCGTTGAAGACTTTGTTTGCTGCTTCGTACACTTCGTCAGACTGGTATGCCTGAACGAATTTCTTCACATTCTCAGCATCTTTATTGTCTTCACGAGTCACGATCAGGTTTACGTACGGAGAATCTTTATCTTCAACAAAGATACCGTCTTTAGCTGGGGTCAGGCCGATCTGGCTGGCGTAGGTCGTGTTGATGACCGCCAGTGCGATTTGCGCATCGTCCAGGGAACGCGGCAGCTGCGGCGCTTCCAGTTCAACCAGCTTCAGGTTTTTCGGGTTTTCAATCACGTCCAGCGCGGTCGGCAGCAGACCAACACCGTCTTTCAGTTTGATTAAGCCCACTTTTTGCAGCAGCAGCAGGGAGCGGCCAAGGTTAGTCGGATCGTTTGGAATCGCGACCTGAGAACCTTCCTGCAACTCATCCAGTGATTTGATTTTTTTAGAGTAGCCCGCAATCGGGTAAACAAAAGTATTACCTGCGGCAACCAGTTTGTAGCCGCGATCTTTGATCTGTTGATCCAGGTACGGTTTGTGCTGGAAGGCGTTAGCATCGATATCGCCTTTGCTCAGTGCTTCGTTAGGCAGGACGTAATCGTTAAACGTGACCAGCTCAACGTCCAGACCGTATTTTTCTTTAGCCACTTTCTGCGCGACTTCTGCGACCTGCTGCTCTGCGCCAACAATAACGCCCACTTTGATGTGGTTAGGATCTTTTTCATCCTGACCGCAACCCACAAGTGCCAGAGAACCGATCAGGGCTCCAACTGCCGCAAAGGTTTTGAATTTGAACGCCATGCTTATTTCCTTTTCTTAATGAGTTTTTAGTGTTGTGTGCAACGTTATTTGTGCGTGACAGCCCGGACGATGCGATCACCGGATAACTGAATTAAATAAACCAGAATGACGAGCAATACCAGCACTGTATTCATGACGGTAGCGTTGTAGCCAATATAACCGTACTGATAACCAATCTGGCCAAGACCACCGGCACCGACGGCACCGCCCATCGCGGAATAACCCACCAGCGTGATAAGGGTGATGGTGGCCGCATTGACCAGTCCAGGCAGTGCTTCTGGTAGTAATACCTTGCGTACAATTTGCAGCGGCGTGGCGCCCATTGCACGGGAGGCTTCAATCAGCCCGGTCGGGATTTCGAGCAGCGCGTTTTCCACCATACGGGCGATAAACGGCGCGGCGCCAACGGTCAGCGGGGCGATAGCGGCCTGCAGCCCAATAGAGGTGCCAACGATCATGCGGGTGAACGGAATCATCCACACCAGCAAGATAATGAATGGGATGGAACGGAAAATATTCACCAGTGCAGAGAGCGTGCGGTAGAGCTTCGCGTTCTCAATGATTTGCCCCGGCCGCGTTACGTACAGCAACACGCCAACCGGCAGGCCAATCACAAAACCAAAAAAACCGGACACAAAGGTCATTGCCAGCGTTTCCCATACGCCGCGAACCAGCAGCCACATCATCGGCTCAGACATAACCCAGTACCTCTACTTTTACATGGTGTTCCTGCAACCAGTTAATGGCTGCTTGTGTATCTTCCTGTGTGCCGTGCATTTCAGTCAGCATGATGCCGAACTTCACGCCGCCGGCGTAATCCATCTGCGCGCTAATAATGTTGTTATTCACGTTAAAGCGACGGGCCGTCTCAGAAAGTAATGGCGCATCAACCGAATGACCGGTGAATTCCATGCGCAGCATTGGCACGCTGTCGGCTTCTGGCTTTGCTTTTAAACGTTCCAGATAATCTTCCGGGATATCCAGGTGTAGCGTGGACTGGATAAATTTCTGTGCCAGCGGCGTTTTCGGGTGGGAGAACACTTCGCTGACGGTGTCCTGCTCAATCAGCTCACCATTACTGATGACCGCCACGCAGTCACAAATACGTTTTACAACGTCCATCTCATGGGTAATCAGCAGAATGGTGAGTCCCAAACGACGGTTAATGTCTTTCAATAATTCCAGAATCGAGCGGGTTGTTGCCGGATCAAGTGCGCTGGTGGCTTCATCACACAGCAACACTTTTGGATTACTGGCCAGCGCACGCGCAATCGCCACTCGCTGTTTTTGTCCGCCGGAAAGGTTGGCCGGGTAGCTGTCGTGCTTGTCGCCAAGGCCGACTAAATCCAGCAGTTCTGTTACACGGCGTTTGATCTCTTCCTTTGGCGTGTTATCCAGTTCCAGCGGCAGCGCGACGTTGCCAAACACGGTACGGGAAGAAAGCAGGTTAAAGTGCTGGAAAATCATGCCGATTTGACGGCGAGCTTTAGTCAGCTCGGATTCAGAAAGCGTCGTCAGCTCCTGACCGCCAACCTGAACACTGCCCTCAGTTGGGCGTTCAAGTAAGTTAACGCAGCGAATGAGCGTACTTTTACCGGCACCGGAGGCGCCAATGACGCCATAAATCTGCCCGGCAGGAACGTGCAGGCTGACTTTATTTAGCGCCTGAATGGTGCGAGTCCCCTGCTGGAACACTTTGGTGATATTCGAAAGTTTAATCATTGGTTATTTATTATCGTAATTAAGTTAGCCGTGGCATTTTCGTCTGTCTGGGACGGTCGAAGCCGTCAACAAGATGGATGTTAAGGCATCCAGACGTCTAAATCAATCTAGCTTTGCACGATGAGCACTTTCTTGCCCGCCGAAACATGCGATACTAGAGCCACATGCCTTATTCAGGAGCTATAAAAGGTGGCAAAATCTGTACCCGCAATTTTTCTCGACCGCGACGGCACAATTAATGTGGACCACGGTTACGTACATGAGATTGACGAGTTCGAGTTTATCGACGGCGTTATTGATGCCATGCGTGAACTTAAAAATATGGGTTACGCGCTCATTATCGTGACAAACCAGTCTGGTATCGCTCGTGGCAAATTTACTGAGGCACAGTTTGAAACGTTGACCGAATGGATGGACTGGTCGCTGGCCGATCGCGACGTTGATTTGGATGGTATCTACTATTGCCCGCATCATCCGCAGGGCACAGTAGAAGAGTATCGTCAGGTCTGCGACTGTCGTAAACCGCATCCTGGAATGTTGATCTCCGCCCGAGACTTCCTGCATATCGATATGGCCGCTTCCTATATGGTAGGCGACAAGATAGAAGATATGCAGGCAGCAGCAGCGGCGAATGTTGGAACGAAGGTTCTGGTGCGCACGGGTAAACCTGTTACGCCGGAAGCAGAAAATGCGGCAGATTTGGTCATAAACAGTCTGGCAGACCTGCCAATGGCGATAAAAAAGCAGCAAAAGTAAGCGCAATGGATAAAAGGTGAGCGGTTGAAACAAAAATGCATTTTTCCGCTTGTCTTCCTGAGTCGACTCCCTATAATGCGCCTCCATCGACACGGCGGATGTGAATCACTTCACACAAACAGCCGGTTCGGTTGAAGAGAAAAACCTGAAAATGAGGGTTGACTCTGAAAGAGGAAAGCGTAATATACGCCACCTCGCGACAGAGCGCTAAAGCGCGTCGCACCTGCTCTTTAACAATTTATCAGACAATCTGTGTGGGCACTCGAAGATACGGATTCTTAACGTCGCAAGACGAAAAATGAATACCAAGTCTCTGAGTGAACACGTAATTCATTACGAAGTTTAATTCACGAGCATCAAACTTAAATTGAAGAGTTTGATCATGGCTCAGATTGAACGCTGGCGGCAGGCCTAACACATGCAAGTCGAACGGTAGCACAGAGGAGCTTGCTCCTTGGGTGACGAGTGGCGGACGGGTGAGTAATGTCTGGGAAACTGCCCGATGGAGGGGGATAACTACTGGAAACGGTAGCTAATACCGCATAACGTCGCAAGACCAAAGAGGGGGACCTTCGGGCCTCTTGCCATCGGATGTGCCCAGATGGGATTAGCTAGTAGGTGGGGTAACGGCTCACCTAGGCGACGATCCCTAGCTGGTCTGAGAGGATGACCAGCCACACTGGAACTGAGACACGGTCCAGACTCCTACGGGAGGCAGCAGTGGGGAATATTGCACAATGGGCGCAAGCCTGATGCAGCCATGCCGCGTGTATGAAGAAGGCCTTCGGGTTGTAAAGTACTTTCAGCGAGGAGGAAGGTGTTGTGGTTAATAACCGCAGCAATTGACGTTACTCGCAGAAGAAGCACCGGCTAACTCCGTGCCAGCAGCCGCGGTAATACGGAGGGTGCAAGCGTTAATCGGAATTACTGGGCGTAAAGCGCACGCAGGCGGTCTGTCAAGTCGGATGTGAAATCCCCGGGCTCAACCTGGGAACTGCATCCGAAACTGGCAGGCTAGAGTCTTGTAGAGGGGGGTAGAATTCCAGGTGTAGCGGTGAAATGCGTAGAGATCTGGAGGAATACCGGTGGCGAAGGCGGCCCCCTGGACAAAGACTGACGCTCAGGTGCGAAAGCGTGGGGAGCAAACAGGATTAGATACCCTGGTAGTCCACGCCGTAAACGATGTCGACTTGGAGGTTGTGCCCTTGAGGCGTGGCTTCCGGAGCTAACGCGTTAAGTCGACCGCCTGGGGAGTACGGCCGCAAGGTTAAAACTCAAATGAATTGACGGGGGCCCGCACAAGCGGTGGAGCATGTGGTTTAATTCGATGCAACGCGAAGAACCTTACCTACTCTTGACATCCAGAGAAGTTTGCAGAGATGCGAACGTGCCTTCGGGAACTCTGAGACAGGTGCTGCATGGCTGTCGTCAGCTCGTGTTGTGAAATGTTGGGTTAAGTCCCGCAACGAGCGCAACCCTTATCCTTTGTTGCCAGCGATTCGGTCGGGAACTCAAAGGAGACTGCCAGTGATAAACTGGAGGAAGGTGGGGAT
Organism: Citrobacter sp. Cb080; assembly: GCF_030334745.1. Lineage (NCBI taxonomy): Bacteria > Pseudomonadati > Pseudomonadota > Gammaproteobacteria > Enterobacterales > Enterobacteriaceae > Citrobacter > Citrobacter sp. Cb080. The sequence continues at coordinate 221,132 of NZ_JAOWDG010000083.1, forward strand.
GACGTCAAGTCATCATGGCCCTTACGAGTAGGGCTACACACGTGCTACAATGGCATATACAAAGAGAAGCGACCTCGCGAGAGCAAGCGGACCTCATAAAGTATGTCGTAGTCCGGATTGGAGTCTGCAACTCGACTCCATGAAGTCGGAATCGCTAGTAATCGTGGATCAGAATGCCACGGTGAATACGTTCCCGGGCCTTGTACACACCGCCCGTCACACCATGGGAGTGGGTTGCAAAAGAAGTAGGTAGCTTAACCTTCGGGAGGGCGCTTACCACTTTGTGATTCATGACTGGGGTGAAGTCGTAACAAGGTAACCGTAGGGGAACCTGCGGTTGGATCACCTCCTTACCTTAAAGAAACGTTCTTTGTAGTGCTCACACAGATTGTCTGATGAA